>DAOMFD010000042.1:0-13705 GCA_035429605.1 Steroidobacteraceae bacterium
CCAAGATGGCGGCGCGCCTGCAGGCCGCGAGCGCCAGCGGCAGGCCGATCCTGCTGCGAGTCGACTTCGACGCCGGCCACGGCATGGGCTCGACGCGCGAACAGCAGGACGCCGAGGCCGCCGACACTTACGCGTTCATCCTCTGGCAGACACGCAGGAACCCCGCCGGCGCACCGGCCCGCTGACTGTCACCACCCGTGGCTGCGTACACGATTCACGCGAGCACGAGCAGGTAGTTCTCGCGCTTCATCGGGCGTGCCAGGCGGATCGCCATCATCTCGGCCCCGCCGGTCTCCGCAAGCAGTGCCTGCCAGCAGGCGCGCACGTTTCCCTCGAACGTGCGTGCGATGGCCGCGGACTTTTCGAAGTGCCACAGCGAGTTCGCCGCGCAGTGCCGCTCCATGGTGATCCCGCGGTACGGGTAGCTCACCTTGCCCAGCATCGGATGCACCACGCGGCGTCCCGTCACGAGCGAAGGCGGCGTGCCCGCGGGCAGGTCGGGATGCACCCTCACCCACTCGTTGTAATGCGCCGCCGACGCGAGCAGTTCGGGACCCCAGTCACCGAAGATGTGCGCGAGAAGCGGCAGCAGCGTTTTCGGGATCGCGTCGTCTGCGAGCCAAGCGTCGGGCGTGTCCGGGAACTCCGGATCGAAGATTCCGGCGAGGTTCATGCGCTCGGTCCAGCGGTAGACGTTCGGCGCCGTGAGCTTCATGAGGTGCGCCGGGACGGGATCGCGCCCCAGGTGCGCGAACATCGCCGCCATCATGCCGAAGTCGGCGATGCTGGGGCGGCCGCCGAGCAGGTACGGGTGCGCGAGGAAATGCTCGTCAAGGATCGCGAGCATCGCGCGGTGCGACGCCTCGATCGCCGGCGCAGACTCCCGCGTGACGCCGAGCGCCGGCAGCATCGCGTCCATCCGTGCCATGAACTTGCCGGCCGCCTCATGCCGTTCCGCGCGAGTGCCCGAGCTGCTGAACCGGCCGAATTCGTCCAGCAGCCACAGCCGCTGCTCGTCCTTGTACGACCAGCGGTAATGCATGGCCGCCGGCAGGAGTCCGTCGGACCCGAATGCGCAGATGAGCCAGGCGACGGCCCGCTGCACGGGCGTCCGCGGAATCATCGAAGTCGCCGGGTGCTTTCTCTCGAGGTACTCGATGATGTCGGTCGTGTCCTGCACCGTGTCGCCGTCGGGCGACTCGAGGATCGGCGCCACGCCCAGCTGCACGGTCCTGAAGACGCGCTCCCGGTATTCCGGGTGGCAGGTGTAGTACTCGCGATACGGAATCCCGGTCTTGATCAGGTAAGAACGTACTTTGCCGGTGTAGAGGGACAGTGCGCCGCCCCACAACGTGTACGCGTTACCCGTGGGCCTGGTCTTGTCCACTCAACTCTCCGGTGCAACGTCGGCGGGATCGTCGCATGGTATACGACGTGTTTCGCCGGTGCCCTGCGTACGCATACTGACATCGCGAACTGCGTCGGTCCGCTACCATGGCCGCCCCCCAACGAGGAGGCGCCCGTGATCGATTCCGACCAGCTGCTCGTCGAACGCGACGGTGGCGTGCTGATTCTCACGATCAACACCCCGCCGATGAACCGCATGACCTTCGAGTTCATGGACGAATTCGAGCGCTGTGTCACGGCCGCCGCCGCAGACGATTCCGTCCGCTGCCTGCTGATCACGGCGTGCGGCGAGGAGAACTTTTCGGTCGGCATGGACCTCAAGCAGCTCGCATCGGTCGCGGCTGATCTCTCGCGGGTGGCGGCCGTCCTCGACCAGCGGCTGCGCGTGCTCGCCCTGATCGAGAACATGGCGAAACCCTCCGTCGTCACGATGTACGGCCACTGCCTGGGGGGCGGCCTCGAACTGCCACTCGCCTGCCACTTCCGGCTCGCGGCGGCCGAAGGCGCGCGGATCGGGCTGCCCGAGCTCGACCTCGGCACGGTTCCCGCCTGGGGCGGTACGGCCCGGCTCACGCGACGCGTCGGCCGCGACCGCGCGCTCGACATGATCCTGCGTGCGCGCAAGATCGACGGACCGGAGGCATTGCGCATTGGACTGGTACACGAGGTGCATCCGCTCGTTCGCCTGAAGCCCGCTGCCCGCGAGCTGGCGCAGCAGCTGGCCAGCATGCCGCCCATCGCCGTCGCCGGCGTGCTTGCCTGCGTGGTCGGGGCCGGCGAGTCGTCGCTCGACGCAGCGCTCGTGGCGGAACGCCGCGCATTCCTGCGCTGCGCGGGCAGCGAGGACCAGGCCGAAGGCCTGCGCGCCTTCATCGAGAAGCGCAAGCCGGTCTTCCGCGGGCGTTGACTCCCGGCGCAGGAACGTGCCGCGCCCTGCCGGCGGTACGGTCATCGACTGCCACTTGGAAGTCCGGTCTTCCTGTAACATCAGGCCGCTCGAGCCGCCCTGTCGCGACGATCGCACGTGGGGTCGGTCGCAAGGCCTCCCGGCATCAACCACACACCCAGGTTACATTCATGAAGTCGCATCCGATTCTGGCCAGCATCGTTGCCGGCATTGCATTGGCGTCGGGCGCTCATGCCCAGCAGCAACAGCAGGCGGTCCAGCAGCACCAGGCGGCGCAACAGCAGCAGATGGACCTGTTCCGCAAGGGCTACACCGTCAAGTGAGGACGCGCTTCGGTCGCGCACGGAGCCCGCGGTGACCCCGGCAGGAACCGCGATGCCGGCGGCGTTCCTGGGACACGGCAGTCCCATGAACGCGCTCGAGCGCAATCGCTACACGGAGGCGTGGCGTGCCTTCGGCGCGTCGGTGCCGCGCCCGCGCGCGATCCTGATGGTCTCCGCGCACTGGTACGTGAACACGACCGCCGTCACCACGATGGCACGCCCGAAGACGATCCACGATTTCTACGGCTTTCCCCGGGAACTCTTCGCGATCCAGTACCCGGCGCCGGGACTGCCCGAGCTCTTCGGTGAGATCACCGAGGTCGTGAAGCCGGGAGGCGTCGCCGCCGACCCGGACAGCTGGGGCCTCGACCACGGGGCGTGGTCCGTCCTGCTGCATGCATTTCCGGCGGCCGACATTCCCGTCGTCCAGCTCTCCATCGATACGCGCCAGCGGCCGGAGTATCACCTCGAGCTCGGCGCGAAACTCGCCGGGCTCCGTGACCGAGGCGTGCTGCTCATGGGCAGCGGCAACATCGTGCACAACCTTCGCGCCATCGACTGGAATCGCCCCGACGGGGCCTACGACTGGGCCTTGAGATTCAACGAACAGGCCTGCGAGGTCCTGGCCGAACGTCCGGCCGATGTGGTCGGGTTGATGGAACATCCGGACTTTGCCGCGGCCTCGCCGACACCCGACCACTTCCTGCCGCTGCTTTACATCGCAGGATTCGCGGCCGCGTCGGGCGCGAGAATGGACCTGCAGCTGCGCGACGCCTACGCCTACGGCTCGCTGTCGATGACCTGCTGCGTGGCGCAGGCCGCCATTTAGGCGCACGCCGGGCCGCCTCGGCCGGCCACCCATCGCTCGATTTTTCACACGATTCCGCCTCCACGCGGTCTCGGCACGGGCACACCATGCCGAACAGGTGATCCGCGTTCGCCGGAGGATTGCGATGGAAATCTGGATGATCCTGGTCACGGCCGTCCTGGTCGTGACGACCGTCGGCCTGTATCGGCTCGTCGACCGGCTGCGAGCAAAGCCATGAACGCCAGCGACGTCGTGAGCCTGGTGCTCGTCATCGCGCTTGGCGTCTACCTCGTGATCGCCTTGCTCAATCCGGAGAAATTCCAGTGACCGGGATGGGCCTGCTGCAGATCGTGCTGTACCTCGTCGTGCTGGTCGCGCTGGCCAGGCCGCTCGGCGCCTACGTGGCGAGGATCTATGCCGGGGAGCGTACCTGGCTCACACCCTTGATCGCTCCGCTCGAGCGGCTCACCTATCGCATCGCGGGCGTCGATCCAGCCCGCGAGCAGGACTGGAAGCAGTACACGCTCGCGGTCCTGGCGTTCAACTTCGCGGGCCTCGTCGTCGTGTACCTGCTGCAACGACTGCAGGGCGTCCTGCCGTTGAATCCGCAGGCCTTCGGCGCGGTGTCGGCGGACTCGGCGTTCAACACCGCGGTCAGTTTCGCGACCAATACCAACTGGCAGGGTTACGGCGGCGAGACGACGCTGAGCAACCTCACCCAGATGCTGGGTCTCGGCGTCCAGAATTTCGTGTCCGCCGCCTCGGGCATGGCGGTGCTCGTCGCTCTCATCCGCGGCTTCGTCCGGCGTGAATCCGGCGTCATCGGCAACTTCTGGGTGGACCTGACACGCAGCACCCTCTACGTGCTGCTGCCGCTGTCCACGCTGCTGGCGATCGTGCTCGTGAGCCAGGGCGTCGTGCAGAGCTTCGCGCCGTATCGCGAGGTGTCGCTCGTCGAGCCCGTGACCGTCCAGGCGCCGGCGACCAATGATGCCGGACAGCCCATCGCCGACGCGGACGGCCGACCCGTCGTGCAGCCGCAGCGGATCACCACCCAGACCATTGCTTTGGGTCCGGCTGCAAGTCAGGTCGCGATCAAGCAGCTCGGCACGAACGGCGGCGGCTTCTTCAACGTCAACTCCGCGCACCCGTTCGAGAACCCGACGCCGCTGGCCAACTTCCTCGAGATGCTGGCGATCCTGCTGATCCCGGCTGCGCTCTGCTACACGTTCGGCCGCATGGTCGGCGACACGCGCCAGGGCTGGGCGGTGCTCGCCGCGATGCTCGTGATCTTCGTGCCACTGGCGCTCGCCGGATACGCGGCCGAGCAGGCCGGAAATCCGCGCCTCGATCCGACCGCCGTGGACCAGCAGGCGTCGGCGAACCATGCGGGCGGCAACATGGAGGGCAAGGAAGTGCGCTCCGGCATCGCGAACTCCGCGCTGTGGGCCGCGGCCACGACCGCGGCCTCCAACGGCTCCGTGAACTCGATGCACGACTCCTACACGCCGCTCGGTGGCCTCGTGCCGATGTGGCTGATGCAGCTCGGCGAGGTCGTGTTCGGCGGCGTCGGCAGCGGCCTCTACGGCATGCTCATGTTCGCGATCATCGCCGTGTTCATCGCCGGACTCATGGTCGGGCGCACGCCCGAGTACCTCGCCAAGAAGATCGAGGCGTACGAGGTCAAGATGGCCTCGCTGGTGTTGCTGATCCCATGCTTCATCGTGCTCGCCGGCACGGCGATCGCCTGCGTGACCCCGCATGCCGTCTCGAAGATCGCCAATCCCGGCGCCCACGGCTTCTCCGAGATCCTCTATGCGTTCAGCTCCGCAGGCAACAACAACGGCAGCGCCTTCGCCGGCCTGTCCGCGAACAGCCCCTTCTATAACGTCGCGCTGGGCATCGCGATGTGGTTGTCGCGCTACTGGCTCATGATCCCGGTGCTGGCCATCGCGGGCAGCCTGGCTGCCAAGCGAGCCGTCGCGGTGACATCGGGAACCTTGCCGACGCACACGCCCCTGTTCGTCACGCTGCTCGTCGGCGTGGTGCTGCTCGTCGGCGCGCTCACCTTCGTGCCGGCGCTCGCGCTCGGGCCGATCGTGGAACAACTGCAGATGATCCACCCGTGAGACCGCCGGCCATGACCCACACAGCCAACGATCGCCGCACCTTCCTGAGCGGGTCCATCGTCACCGCGGGGCTCCTCGAGGCACTCCGCAAGCTGGACCCGAGGGTCCAGGTCCGGAACCCGGTGATGTTTGTCGTGTACGTCGGCAGCATCCTCACGACCGCGATCGGCTTCCTTGCGGCGGTCTCGACGGATGCCGCTGAATTCGGGCGCGCCGGCTTCGTGCTCGCGATCGCCGGCTGGCTGTGGCTCACGGTCCTGTTCGCCAATTTCGCCGAGGCCGTCGCCGAGGGGCGCGGCAAGGCGCAGGCCGCGGCGCTGCGGTCCACGCGTCGCGACGTGCAGGCGAAGCGCCTCGACGCCCGAACGCGCAATGGAAGCCACCAGATCGTCTCCGCGAATGCGCTGCGCAAGGGCGATTACTTCCTGGTCGAGGCAAAGGAGACCATCCCAGCCGACGGCGAGGTCGTCGAGGGCGTCGCGTCGGTCGACGAGAGCGCCATCACCGGCGAGTCCGCCCCCGTGCTGCGCGAAGCCGGCAGCGATTTTTCCTCGGTCACCGGTGGCACGCGCGTGTTGTCTGACTGGCTCGTGGTGCGCGTGACGAGCGACCCGGGCGAGTCCTTCCTCGACCGGATGATCTCTATGGTCGAGGGCGCACGGCGCGGCAAGACGCCGAACGAGATCGCGCTGTCGATCCTGCTCGCGATGCTGACCCTGGTGTTCCTGCTCGCCACGGCGACCCTGTCGCCATTCTCCGCGTACGCGGTCGCGGCCGCCGGCACGGGACAGGTCGTGTCTGTCGTCGTGCTGGTCGCCCTGCTCGTATGCCTGATTCCGACCACTATCGGCGGCCTGCTGTCCGCAATCGGCATCGCCGGCATGGACCGGATGGTGCGTGCCAACGTCATCGCCACGTCCGGCCGCGCCATCGAGGCCGCGGGCGACGTGGACGTCCTCCTGCTCGACAAGACCGGCACGATCACCCTCGGCGACCGGCAGGCCGCGGCTTTCCATCCCACCCCGGGTGTCACCGAGCAGGAGCTCGCCGACGTGGCGCAGCTTGCGTCGCTGTCGGACGAGACGCCCGAGGGCCGGTCCATCGTGGTGCTCGCGAAGCAGAGGTTCCAGCTGCGCGGCCGCGACCTCTCGACACAGGCGCACGTCTTCTACAAGTTCACCGCACAGACCCGCACCAGTGGCGTGGACCTCGAGGGCCGCAAGCTGCGCAAGGGCGCGGCCGACGCGATCCGCCGCTTCGTGGAAGGCGAGCACGGCGTGTGGCCAGCCGCGGTGACTCGCTCGGTCGACGACGTTGCCCGGCACGGCGCGACTCCTCTCGTGGTCGCCGACGGAGCCAGGGTGCTCGGCGTCGTCGAGTTGCGCGACGTCGTCAAGGGTGGCATCCGGGAGCGGTTCTCGGAGCTGCGTCAGATGGGCATTGCGACGGTGATGGTGACCGGCGACAACCGCCTGACCGCGGCGGCCATCGCTGCCGAGGCCGGCGTGGACGACTTCCTGGCCGAGGCGACGCCCGAGACGAAGCTCGCGCTGATCCGCAAGTACCAGTCGGAGGGCCACCTGGTCGCGATGTGCGGCGACGGCACGAACGATGCGCCCGCCCTCGCCCAGGCCGACGTCGCCGTGGCGATGAACTCCGGCACCCAGGCGGCGAAGGAAGCCGGCAACATGGTCGACCTCGATTCGAACCCGACCAAGCTCATCGAGGTCGTGGACGTCGGCAAGCAGATGCTCGTGACGCGCGGCGCGCTCACGACCTTCTCGATCGCGAACGACGTCGCCAAGTACTTCGCGATCATCCCGGCCGCCTTCGCGGCGACCTATCCGTCGCTCGACGCCCTCAACGTCATGGGACTCGCGAGCCCGCAGAGCGCGATCCTGTCGGCCGTGATCTTCAACGCGCTGATCATCGTCGTGCTGATCCCGCTGGCCCTGCGCGGCGTCAAGACCCGCGCGGCCTCCGCCGCGCAGCTCCTGCGTCGGAATCTCCTCGTCTACGGTCTCGGCGGCATCGTCGTGCCGTTCGTCGGCATCAAGCTGATCGACGTGCTGCTTGCGACCATGAATGTCGTTTGAGGTAAGGTAATGAACGGCGTCTTTCGGCAGTGCCTCGGGGTGTTCGTCATGTTGACGCTGGTCACTGGGGTGGCCTATCCGCTGTTCATCACCGGGGTCGCGAAGCTGGCGTTCCCCGGGGAGGCCAGCGGCAGCATCATCGTTCGCGACGGCCGCGCGGTGGGTTCCGAATTGCTCGGGCAATCGTTCTCAGGTCGGGGTTATTTCTGGGGGCGTCCGTCGGCCACCACCCCCCAACCGTACAATGCCGGCGCCTCCGCTGGCTCCAATGCCGGACCGACCAACCCGGCACTGTCGGACGCCGTTGCGGCCCGTGTCGCGGCATTGCGCGCGGCCGACCCTGGCAACGATGCTCCCGTACCCGTGGACCTCGTCACCGCGTCTGGCAGCGGCCTCGACCCGCACATTTCGCCGGCGGCCGCGGAGTACCAGGTCGCCCGGGTCGCGCGCGCCCGTGGCTGGACGCCGGACAGGGTGCGCGAACTCGTGGTGGCACACACGGAAGACCGCACGTTCGGCGTCCTCGGCGAACCCCGGGTGAACGTGCTGCGACTCAACCTGGCGCTCGATTCCGCGAGGTAAGGTGGCCGACGCTACGCGACCCGACCCCGACCGGCTGCTCGCCGACGTCCAGCGTGACGAGGCGCGCGCGAAGCGCGGGCGCCTGCGCATCTTCTTCGGCGCATCGGCCGGAGTCGGCAAGACCTACTCGATGCTCGAGGCCGCGCGTGCGGCGCGCAACACCGGCGCCGACGTCGTCGTAGGCTACGTCGAACCCCATGGGCGCGTGGAGACGGAGAGACTGCTCGAGGGTCTCGAGCAGATCCCAATGTTGCCGGTCCGCTACCGCGGGGTCACGCGGCAGGAATTCGACCTGGATGCAGCGATGCGCCGGCGAGCTTCGATCACGCTGGTCGACGAACTCGCGCATTCGAACCTGGTCGAGGGCGACCCGGCACCGCGACACCCGAAGCGCTGGCAGGACGTCGAGGAGATGCTCGAGGCCGGCCTCGACGTGTGGACCACGCTCAACGTCCAGCACATCGAGAGCCTGAACGACGTGATCGCCGGGATCACGGGCGTCCGGCAACAGGAAACGGTGCCCGACCATGTGCTGGAGGATGCCGCCGAAATCGAGCTGATCGACCTCCCGCCGGAAGACCTGCTCACGCGCCTCAGGGAAGGCAAGGTGTACGTGCCGGAACAGGTCGGCGCGGCCCTCGAGCGATTCTTCCGCAAGCCGAACCTGCTCGCGTTGCGCGAACTCGCTCTGCGGCAGACCGCGGACCGCGTCGACGCGGCTGCACGCCAGTACACGACTCGCGAACCGGTGTCGCGGCCGTGGCTCGCTCGCGAACGGTTCATCGTCGGCGTGGGGCCCGACGACCAGGGCGAGGAGCTGGTGCGCTTCGGCAAGCGCTTTGCCGACGCGCTCGATGCCGAGTGGATCGTCGTGTCCGTCGAGACCCCGCCGCTCATGCGGCTCGGCGAGGCGGCTCGCGACCGCCGCATCGCGGTCTTGCGCCTGGCCGAGTCGCTCGGCGCCGAGACAGTCACACTGGACGGCCCGACGGCGGCTTCCGCCCTGCTGCAGTACGCCCGCACGCGCAACGTGACGCGCATCGTCGTGGGCGAGCCGAAACGACGTGGGTTGCGCACACTGTGGCGACGATCGACGGCGAACGAGCTGGTGCGGCGAGCCGCCGGCATCGACGTGTCCGTCATCGCGCGACGCACGGTCGCGGCGCGCCCGGATGTTCCCCCGGTCGCGCGACTCGAGCCACCGACGGTGCACTGGGAGCGCTATGCCTGGGCGGCCGGCATCGTCGTGCTGTGCACGCTCGTGGTCTGGGCGGCGCAGGATTTCCTGGCCCTGACCAACCTGGTCATGGTGTACCTGGTCGGCACCACCGTCGCGGGACTGCGCCTGGGCCGAGGACCGTCGATCCTCGCATCCGTGCTCGGCGTTGCCGCATTCGACTTCTTCTTCGTGCCGCCGCCCTATACGTTCGCGGTTTCCGACGTCGAGTACCTCGTGACGTTTCTCGTCATGCTGATCGTCGGGCTCACGATCGCGACGCTCATGGCGAACGTGCGGCAGCAGACGCGAATCGCCGGGGCGCGGGAGCGGCGGACGGCATTGCTCTACGCCATGAGTCGCGAACTCGCCGGCACGCGTGGGCCCAGGAAAATGGCCCAGGCCGCGGTCAGGCACGTCAGCGAGACTTTCTCGAGTCGCGCGGCGATTCTCCTGCCGGACGTCGACGGCGGCCTCGAGCACGTCGATGCGGGCGACGAAGACTCGCGATTCGCGTATCCGGACCTCTCGGTCGCACAGTGGGTGTTCGACCACGGCCGCGCGGCCGGCCTCGGCACCGATGCCCTGCCCGGCGCACCGGCCATCTACCTGCCGCTGGCAGGGACGGACCGCACGCTTGGCGTCCTGGCGGTGCTTCCGGCCAACAATCGTCGCGTGCTGCTTCCCGAGCAGAGGCACCTGCTCGAGACGTTCGCCAGCCAGATCGCGCTGGCCATCGAGCGCGCCGTGCTCGGGGAGGCGGCACAGTCCGCGAAGATCGCGGCCGAGACCGAGGCGCTGCGCAACACGCTCCTGGCATCGATCTCCCACGACCTGCGAACCCCGCTGGCCGTGATCGCGGGCGCCGGTTCTGCGCTGGCCGATCCGAAGCTCGCGCTCGATCCCGACGCCCGGACAGCGCTGGCACGCACGATCGCCACCAAGTCCCAGGAAATCTCCGACCTCGTCTCCAACGTGCTCGACCTGATGCGATTCGAGTCGGGCCACGTTCCCCTGCGCCTCCAGTGGGAGACGCTCGACGACCTCGTCGGACTCGCGCTGGGAAAGGTTGAGTCGCGACTGGGTCGACGACCGGTGCACGTCATGCTGCCGCCGGAGTTGCCCGGGGTGAACGTCGACGCGGTGCTCATCACGCAGGTGCTCGTCAATCTCCTCGAGAACGCCGCGAAGCACACGCCCGAGGGGACCCACGTGTGGATCAGCGGTCACGCCGACGGTGCCGGCGTCCAGGTCGTCGTCGAGGACGACGGGCCGGGACTTCCGCCCGGCGACCCCGACCTCCTGTTCGCCAAGTTCCAGCGCGGCAGGACCGAGAGCGAGGTACCCGGAGCGGGCCTCGGCCTCGCGATCTGCCGCGCAATCGTCGAGGCGCACGGTGGGCACGTCACGGCCTCGAATCGCGACGGCGGCGGCGCGCGATTCGTGCTGACCCTGCCCGTCGAGGCGACACGCGCGTGACCGACGCCATGTTCCGGCTGCTGGTCGTCGAGGACGACCGCGACATCCGCGAATTGCTGCGCACGATGCTCGAGGCCCAGGGCTACCGCGTCGTCCTCGCCGAGTCGGCCGCCCGCGCGCTCGTGGAAGCACGATCGAACAAGCCGGACGCGCTGCTCGTGGACCTCGGATTGCCGGATCGCGACGGACAGGACCTGATCCGTGACGTCCGCGCATTCTCGACCGTGCCCATCATCGTGCTGTCCGCGCGCGCCATGGAGTCGGAGAAGGTCCTCGCGCTGGACGGTGGCGCCGACGACTACGTCACCAAGCCCTTCCAGTCGAACGAGTTGCTGGCCCGGATCCGCGCGGCGCTGAGGCGCAGCGTGCGCTCGGCGGACCAGTCACAGGTTCTCGAGATCGGAGATGTCGTGATCAACCTGGAGACGCGCGAGGCCCAGTCGCCGCGTGGCGCGGTGCACCTCACCCCGGTCGAGTTCCGGTTGCTGGCGTGCCTGGCACGAAACCTGGGGCTCGTCGTCACGCAGGAGCAGGTCATCCGCGACGTCTGGGGGCCGGACCGGGTCACCGACACGCGCGGGCTGCGCTCGTACGTGAAGACGCTGCGCCAGAAGCTCGAGCCCGACCCATCGCGGCCCCGTTTCCTCCTCACGGAGCCAGGACTTGGTTACCGAATGGTCGCGGACTCGCCGGTCGCGCCCCGCACCTGACGACGGATCCGTACCGGGACGTACTTGTGGTAGGGCGTCCGGGTGAAGGGATCGCAGTGGCTCGATGAGGTCAGGCGATTCAGCGCCGGGCCGATCGGTCCGCGTCCGTCGAATTGCCCGCCGTATCCGTGCGGCAGAGTCACGACGCCCGGTCGCACGCTGTCGTCGATCTCGATCGAGACGTCGATTTCGCCGCTCGCGGATTGCACGACGGCACGATCGCCATTCACGACGCCGATATTGGCAGCGTCGGCTGGATGCACCCGCATGGCACCGTCCTTGTCCACCTTTCGCCACGCCGGGTCGCGGAAGATCTGGTTCGCGTTGTAGCTGCGGCGCTCGCCCGCCATCAGGATGAATGGAAAGGACTCGACCGCGAGCGACTCGGACGACAGGCCGTCCAATTCGGCCAGCATCTCCGGAATCGCGAGCCGGATGCGCTTGTCCGGCGTGCGCACGAGCGACCACACCTCCTCGTAGTCGTGGCGGCTCAGGACCACGCCGGAGCGCTGTTCGAGGATCGCCTGGAACAACCGGCTCCCGAGCGTGAGGCGACCACCGCGATGACCCGCACGCCGGACGGCGACTTCATGTCGGGACGCGTACTGCATCGCGAGCGGCAGGATGAAGGCGGCGGCCGCGGCGCCGTTCGGCAGCGCAGATCCCAGCGTACGGTAGGCAATCGACGCTGCGTACGGCACCCACTGCTTGTGGGTCGCGAGGGTCGCGGCCAGCAACACCATGTAAGGCAGGTACTGCGCTGCATCCGGCTCGAGGCGAGCCACGCTCGACAACACCGGGAATCGTCGCGGAATCGCGCCCATCTTCTCGAGCAGGCGCGTGTAGATCTCCGGTTCGGGCAGTGTCTCGCCCAGCGGCTCGAACAACGGATGACGCAGGTGAAAGTAGTTCTCGGGAAAGTCCAGGTTGAACCCGGTCGCCTCCCACTTCTCGAACTGCGATGCCGCCGGCAGCACGTAGTGCGCGAGCTTCGCGGTCTCGGTCATCGCCACGTCCACGACGACCAGCAGTTCGAGTGACCCGAACGCCTTCTCGTACGCTGCAGTGTCAGCCCAGGTCATGAGCGGGTTGCAGCTGTCCACGAAGACCGCGCGCACGCGATCCTCCCCGGCGAGCAGGATCTCGTCGGGAAGGATGTTCGGCGGGAACACGCCGGCGATCGGATGCATCCGATGGTGGGCCGTTCGCGGCAGGGGCTTGCCCTCGATCCGGACCCGCTCGTCCGTGTGCCCGAGGATGGGCAGCAGGTGCGTGTGCAGGTTGTTGGTGCCTGCGCGCCCGAACTGGCCGGTGACCAGCCAGAGCAGCTTCTCGAGATAGGCGTTGAGTGTCGTGTGCAGCGTGTGCTGCGTACCGAGGTCGACGCGCACGCAGGCCTTGCGGGCTGTCGCGAATCCCCGGGCGACGCGTTCGACGTCAGCCAACGGCACGTCCGCTCGGCGCACGTACTCCTCGATCGGAACCTCGCGCAGGTGGCGCTCGACCCCGTCGAATCCCGAGCAGTGTTGCGCCAGGAATCCCCGGTCGATGAGCCCGTCGCGGACCATGATCGCGAGCATCGCTGCGAGGAGGTGCGCGTCCGTTCCGGGACGCAGCTGCAGGTGGATGTCGGCCTGCTCCGCCGTCTCGGTGCGGCGGGGATCGACGACGACCATCGTGCGCTGCGTGTCCTTCCTCAACGCGCGCAGTGTGTCGCGCGCGCTCGGGATTCCGTGCGACTGGAACGGGTTGCAGCCGATGAACAGGACGTAGTCCGCGTGCTCGACGTCCTCGGTCGTGTGGCAGGTCTGGTGACCGAACAGCCGACCGTTGACCCAGAAGTCACCGGTCTTCTCCTGGCCGAGCGAGTTGTAGGCGAACTTGCTGCGCATCGCGGGCAGCAATTGCCGGCTGTAGGCACCACCGAGGTGGTTGCCCTGCCCCGCCCCGCCGACGAACGCGAAGGCCTTGCCGCCCTGGCGGTCGCGGATGTCCACCAGGCGCCGCGCGATGTCGTCGAGCGCCTCGTCCCAGCCGACGCGCTCGAA
>DAOMFD010000043.1:0-9936 GCA_035429605.1 Steroidobacteraceae bacterium
TCATTCCTTGCGGCCGACCTGCAGCACGGCGAGGAAGGCCTCCTGCGGGATCTCGACCTGCCCGAGCTGCTTCATGCGCTTCTTGCCTTCCTTCTGCTTCTCGAGGAGCTTGCGCTTGCGGGTGATGTCGCCGCCGTAGCACTTGGCCGTCACGTTCTTGCGCAGCGCCTTGACGCTCGAGCGCGCGATGACGTGCGAGCCGATCGCCGCCTGGATGGCCACCTCGAACATCTGGCGCGGGATGAGCTCCCGCATCTTGTCGACGAGTTCCCGGCCGCGCTGGTAGGCGCTCTCGCGGTGCGTGATGATCGAGAGCGCGTCGACCTTGTCGCCGTTGATGAGGATGTCCAGCTTGACGAGCGGCGCCGCCTGGAAGCGCTCGAACTCGTAGTCGAATGACGCGTAGCCGCGGCTCACGGACTTGAGGCGGTCGAAGAAGTCGAGCACCACCTCGGCGAGCGGGAGTTCCCACTGCATCGACACCTGGCTGCCGAGGTACTGGAGCTTCCGCTGCACGCCGCGCTTCTCGAGGCACAGCTTCATCACCGGGCCCACGTAATCCGGCGGCAGCAGCAGGTTCGCGACGATGATGGGCTCGCGGACCTCGGCGATCTTGTCGGGTGGCGGAAGCTTGGCCGGGTTGTCGACGTAGAGCACCTCGCCACCGGTCGTCGCGACCTCGTAGATCACCGTCGGTGCGCTGGTCACGAGTTCGAGCTCGTACTCGCGCTCGAGGCGCTCCTGCACGATGTCCATGTGCAGCAGCCCGAGGAATCCGCAGCGGAACCCGAACCCGAGCGCCGTGGAGACCTCGGGCTCGTAGTGCAGCGCCGAGTCGTTCAGCTTGAGCTTCTGCAGCGCGTCGCGGAACGACTCGTAGTCGTCGGAACGCACCGGGAACAGGCCGGCGAACACGCGCGGCTTGATCTCCTTGAAACCCGGCAGCGGCGCCTCGCAGGGCTTCGACTCGAGCGTGATCGTGTCGCCGACCGGCGCGCCGTCGATTTCCTTCACGCCGGCGATGACGAAACCGACCTCGCCGGTGTAGAGCGCCTCGGCCGCGACCGACTTGGGCGTGAAGCGGCCGACCTTGTCGACCTGGTAGGCCCGGCCGGTCGACCAGACGCGCATCTTCTGGCCGGTGCGCAGCGAACCATTCACGACCCGCACCAGCGAGACGACGCCGACGTAGCTGTCGTACCAGGAGTCGATGATGAGTGCCTGCAGCGGCCCGTCGGGGTCGCCGCTCGGCGGGGGAATCCTCGCCACCAGCGCCTCGAGCAGCGCCGGCACGTTCTCCCCGGTCTTGGCGCTGACCCGCACGGCGTCGTGGGCCTCGATGCCGATGATCTCCTCGATCTCCTTGATCACCCGATCGGCGTCCGCCGACGGCAGGTCGATCTTGTTCAGGACCGGCACGACCTCGAGGCCCTGCTCGATCGCCGTGTAGCAGTTGGCGACGCTCTGCGCCTCGACGCCCTGGGCGGCATCGACGACGAGCAGCGCGCCCTCGCAGGCGTACAGCGACCGCGAAACCTCGTACGAGAAGTCGACGTGCCCCGGGGTGTCGATCAGGTTCAGCTGGTATTCCTGCCCGTCGGGCGACCGGTAGCGCAGCGACACGCTCTGCGCCTTGATGGTGATGCCGCGCTCGCGCTCGAGGTCCATCGAGTCGAGGACCTGGGCCTGCATCTCGCGCGCCTCGAGGCCGCCGCACAGCTGGATGAAGCGGTCCGCCAGCGTGGACTTGCCGTGGTCGACGTGCGCGATGATGGAAAAGTTGCGGATGTGGTTCATCGGTGCGGGCATCCCGGCCCGGCGCCGGAACAAAGCTGGCGATTATACCCGCAGCGCGTGCCGGACCCGCGGACGGTCGTAGATTCCCTCGCAGACGACCTGCCCGTCGAGGGCGAGCACCGGCACCCGCAGGCCATACTCGGCTGCGAGGCCGGGATCGCCGTCGACGTCCACGACCCTGAGGCGCCCGGATGCCACACCGAGATCGCGCTCGAGTTCGAGCAGGAACTGGTCGCACAGGTGACAGCCGTCCCGTACGTACAGGACGGGGTTGCCCCCCGGCTCAGCCACGCGTACCGCCGGCTGTCGACACCGCCCGGACGACTGCTCCCATGCCGTCAGCGCTGCGAGGCTGCGGCGACGTCGGCTGGTTCTGCCGGGCCCGCCGCAGGCGGCATCATCGGGACGAGCGTCGTCACCGTGGTCGGCGCCACGGATGTCGCGACCTCGCGGACGGTCGCGAGCGGCACCTCGCCCACGGCGGTCACCATGCGGCCGTGCACCTGCGTCGAGTATGCATTGGCCGACCCGACGCTGGACGACTCCGGCGGCGCCGAGCCTTCCGGCCGCATCGGCTCGATGAACACGGAGATCGACGCGAAGCCGTCCGAGAAGATCAGGTGCTGCACCGGGAAGGCGACGCCCGGCACGACTTGCGTGCGATTCGCCACCAGCTTGAATCCCGGCGGCAGCTTCATCGGCCGCCACACGACGGCGGACACCGTGCGTTGTGGCGGTCGCGGCGCGCTCCTCACCCACTGGTAACCCGTGGAGTCGAGAGCGGGCTCCGTCTCGCGCGCCCCGATGTGGTGCGGCAACTCGAGCAGCGTGAAGTTGATGACCTCGACGGGATGGCCCGCGCCGTCCACCACGACCGTGCGCAGCGGCATCGCCGAGTCTTCGTCGAGCCACAGGCGGTAGCCGTATCGGAACGCGTCGCGCGGCCGCACGTCCACGATCCGCACGTCGCGGCCAAGCAGCTTCTGCCCGCCCGAGACCTGCAGCGTGTAGAGCGCGTCGAGCTCCGGGCCCGGCTCGGGCAGCGTCTCGAGCAGCACGCCGCGATCGGTGCGCGGCTCGACGAGCACGACGCGCCGGTCGGGCAGGTACACGTGGACTTCCTCGGCGGTGCGCACGATCTCGCGGCCGCTGCCGTCCAGGGAAACGAGTCGTTCCGTGGTCACGCCCTTGCCGACCCGGTGCACGATGCGCATCGTCTCGGACTGGTATCGCGTCGAATGCGTGAACACGCCGGTGTAGTTGCGCGACGCCAGGGCGTCACTCATCCGCTCCAGCCACTGCTGGGCGTCGTCGCCGTCCGCGGCGCTCGCCGGCAGCGCGACCAGGCCCAATGCGCCGACCAGCGCTGCGCAGGCCAGCCGCACTCAGGGAGCCTCGAGCGACTCGTAAGCCGCGCGCGCGATGCCGGGGTCCGAGGCCAGCACGCTCGACCAGACCGTGCGCCGGCCGATGGTGCTGGCGAACTGGCTGTGCGCCACGAGATAGCCGGCGAGGCGCTGGCTGTGCGCCGGGGTCGGGCTCGCGGCCTGCGACAGGGGCAGCGACGCAAAGCCGTCGCGGGCGCGCTCGAGCGTCGATTGCGCGACCATTTCCGCCTGGTGCGAGCCGCGCACGACCAGCAGCACGGCCATCAGCGCGGCGCTGGCCGCGACCGCGGTCGCAAGCAATGGCCGGTTCCACCGCGCGCCGCGCGGTGAGGTCGTGTCCTGCGACGGTATGGCATCGCCACCGCCGGCATCGATCGCCGCACTGACCCTGGCCGCGAAGCCCGAGCTCGCGAGCAGCCCACCGGGGGCGCGCAGCGCCTCGCCGGCCAGCACGTAACGGCCGAATGCACCGCGCATCTGCCGGTCGCGCTCCAGCCTGCGCAGCAGCAGGCCGACCTCGCCCTCCGGCAACTCGCCATCGATCAGCGCCGAAATCTGTTCACGTATGCGGTCTGTCATGCTCGCGACTCGTCAACCAGGGGCTCGAGGACGCGGTCGATCGCCTCGCGGGCCCGGAATATTCTCGAACGAACCGTGCCGACCGGACAGTCCATCGCGGCGGCGATTTCCTCGTAACTCAATCCTTCGACCTCGCGCAGGACGATGGCCGTGCGCAGGTCCTCGGGCAACTCGCCGATGGCGCGATTCACTGCCTCGTGAATCTCCTCGGACAGTGCCGTGGCCTCCGGCGTGTCGGTGTGGCGCATGCGCGCCTCCACCGCCGTCTGTTCGGCCTCGCTCAGGCCGGCCTCGTACTCGAGCGGGCGTCGCTGCCGGGACGCGAGGGTGTTGCGGGCCGTGTTCACGGCGATCCGGTACAGCCAGGTGTAGAAGGCGCTGTCGCCGCGGAACGAACCCAGCGCCCGATAGGCCTTCACGAAGGCCTCCTGGGCGACATCCTCGGCTTCGGTCCGGTCACGCAACAGCCGCGCCACGAGCTTCACGACCTTATGCTGGTACCTGAGCACCAGCAGGTCGAACGCCCCTCGTTCGCCCCGCTGGGCCCGCCTGACGAGCTCGAGATCGCTCTGCTCCGCGCCGGAAGCCGGTCGCGAGGAGTCGTCCCCGGGCTCGTGCGACTGGATAGACCCGTCGGAAGGAGGAAAGTTCGACATAGTCTCGCCGCGGCGCCCGGCAGATGGGGAAGCCGTCATGCCCCTGCCCGGTCGCGGGTGGTGGATATACGTACTGTCAACTCGCGCAGCTGCCCGGCCGGCACGTCCCAAGGCGTCAGCCAGGCCGATCGAACCTCCCCCGCGGCCTGCCACCGCAACGCTACCGTGGATCCGAGCAGGCGTGTCCCGGGGAGCACCCGCGACGGAACCGCCCGCCCGTCGGAATACAGGGTGTACCAGTGGCCGTCGGCGTCGATGCTGAGGCCGGCCAGTCCCCTGGCGCGCCGCCGCCCGTGCCAGATCCAGGCCGCAAGCAGGGCCAGCGCGGCGACACCGAGTCCCGCCTGGGGCTCGGGATACCGCGCCGCGACAGCCTCGATGACCAGCGCGCACCCGACTGCGAGGCCCGCCGCGATGCGGTCCGCGAGCAGCCACGGACGGATCTCAATCTTCAACGCGTCGTATCCGCGCAACGACATGGCGCAGGGAGGCCTCCTCGGGGATGTCGCGCCCGAGAAGATACCCGAACAACTGCGGGTCCTGCAGGTCGAGAATGCGTGCGAATGCACCGCGCTCTGCGGCAGACGCGCCTCCGTACTCCTGCTCCAGATACCGAGCCAGGAGCTCGTCGAGCTCGCGCATGCCACGGCGGCAGCGCCACCGGAGACGTGAATATTCGACCTCTTGTCCGAACGTCATATCACTCCGCTGGCGTCAGTGCTGGCGCTCGGCGATCAGCTTCTTGATCTCGGCAATGGCCCGCGCCGGATTCAGGTCCTTCGGGCACGCCTCCGCGCAGTTCATGATGGTGTGGCAGCGATAGAGCCGGAACGGGTCCTCGAGCTCGTCGAGCCGCTCGCCGGTGGCCTCGTCGCGCGTGTCGATGATCCAGCGATAGGCCGCGAGCAGTGCCGCCGGGCCGAGGTAGCGGTCGGAGTTCCACCAGTACGACGGGCAGCTCGTCGAGCAGCACGCGCAGAGGATGCAGGCCGACGGCCGGTCGATCTTTTCCTGGTCCTCCTTCGACTGCAGCCGCTCGCTGTCGGGCGGCGCGGGCGTGCGCGTCTGCAGCCACGGCTTCACCGAGGCGTACTGCGCGTAGAAGTTGGTGAGGTCGGGGACGAGGTCCTTGACCACCGGCATGTGGGGCAACGGGTAGATCTTCACGTCGCCGCGGATCTCGCCGGTCGCCTTGGTGCAGGCCAGGGTATTCACGCCGTCGATGTTCATCGCGCACGAGCCGCAGATGCCCTCGCGGCACGAACGGCGGAACGTGAGCGTCGCGTCGACCTCGTTCTTGATCTTGATGAGCGCGTCCAGGACCATCGGGCCGCACGCGTCCATGTCGACCTCGTAGCTGTCCACGCGGGGGTTCTCGCCCGAGTCAGGGTCGAATCGGTAGATACGAAAGCGACGCGTGTTCTGCGCCCCGGCGGGCGCCGGGTGGCTCCTGCCCGGACGCACCCGGGAATTCGCCGGCAGCTTGAATTGCGGCATGTCAGTAGGTCCTGGCCTTCGGCGGGATGGATTCCACGTCGGAGGTGAGCGTGTTCAGGTGCACCGGGCGATAGTCGAGGCGCACGTTCGTGCCACCACTCACCCACGCGAGCGTGTGCTTGAGCCAGTTCTGGTCGTCGCGGTCCTTGTAGTCCTCGCGTGCGTGCGCGCCGCGGCTTTCCTGGCGATTCGCCGCGGAATGCATGGTCGCGACCGCCTGTCCCAGCAGGTTGTCCAGTTCCAGCGTCTCGACGAGGTCCGTGTTCCACACGAGCGAGCGATCCGTGACCTGCACCTCGGCGAAGCTGTCGACCACGGCGCGCAGTTTCACCACGCCTTCCGCCAGGGACTCGCCGTTGCGGAACACCGCAGCGTGGTTCTGCATGACCTTCTGCATGTCCAGCCGGATCTCGGCGGTGCGTCGCGCGCCCTTCGCGTTCCGGAAGCAGTCGAGGCGGCTGACCGCGAGTTCGCCCGCATCGGCGCGAAACGGCCGGTGCGAGGAGCCGCGGGGCACGGTCTTTCCGCAGTGGTGTGCCGCGGCACGCCCGAACACGACGAGATCGAGCAGCGAGTTCGAGCCGAGCCGGTTTGCGCCGTGGACCGAAACGCAGGCCGCCTCGCCGACTGCCATCAGCCCCGGCACGACGGCATCGGGGTTCCCGTCCTTGAGCGTGACGACCTCGCCGTGCACGTTGCAGGGGATTCCACCCATGTTGTAGTGCACGGTCGGCAGCACCGGGATCGGCTCCCTGGTCACGTCCACCCCGGCGAAGATGCGCGAGGTCTCGGCGATGCCCGGCAGGCGCTCGTTGATCACGGCGGCGCCGAGGTGCTCGAGGTGCAGGTGGATGTGGTCCTTGTGCGGGCCCACGCCGCGCCCTTCGCGGATCTCGATGGTCATCGAGCGGCTCACGACGTCGCGCGACGCCAGGTCCTTGGCGTTCGGCGCGTAGCGCTCCATGAACCGTTCGCCCCGCGAGTTGGTGAGATAACCGCCCTCGCCGCGCACGCCCTCGGTGATCAGGCAGCCCGCGCCGTAGATGCCGGTCGGGTGGAACTGCACGAACTCCATGTCCTGCAGCGGCAGGCCCGCGCGCAGCACCATGCCGCCGCCGTCCCCGGTGCAGGTGTGCGCCGACGTGCAGGAGAAGTAGGCACGGCCGTAGCCACCCGTGGCGAGGATCACCTTGTGGGCACGGAACCGGTGCAACTGCCCCGTCGCCATGTCGAGGGCCACGACTCCCCGGCACTCGCCGTCCTCCATGACCAGGTCGATGGCGAAGTATTCGACGAAGAAGCGCGCCTGGTGCTTGAGCGATTGCTGGTACAGCGTGTGCAGCATCGCATGGCCGGTCCGGTCGGCCGCGGCGCAGGTGCGCTGCGCGATGCCCTTGCCGTAGTGCGTGGTCATGCCGCCGAAGGGGCGCTGGTAGATCTTGCCGTCCTCGGTGCGCGAGAACGGCAGGCCGTAGTGCTCGAGCTCGAGGATGGCGGCCGGCGCCTCCTTGGTCATGTACTCGATCGCGTCCTGGTCGCCGAGCCAGTCGGAGCCCTTGATGGTGTCGTAGAAGTGGAAGCGCCAGTCGTCCTCGCCCATGTTGCCGAGCGCGGCGCTGATGCCGCCCTGCGCCGCGACCGTGTGGCTGCGAGTCGGGAAGACCTTGGTGATGCAGGCGGTGGAGAGCCCCGCCTCCGCCAGGCCAAAGGTCGCGCGCAGGCCCGCACCGCCCGCGCCGACGACCACGACGTCGTAGGTGTGATCCGTGAAGCTGTAGGCGCTCATGGCGCGACTCCGAGCGCGATGCGCAGCACGGCCAGCACGCCCGTCACGGCGGCGCCGACCAGCGCGAAGTTGATGACGAGCAGCACCGCCGCGCGCAGGCCTTTCGCGCCGACGTAGTCCTCGACGACGACCCGCAGGCCGATCGCCGAGTGATAGGCGCCCACGGCGAGGAGCAGCACCGCCGGCACGTATGTCGCCGGCGACCGCAGCCATGCCGTGACCTGCTCATGGGAAGCGCTTCCGAGGCATGCCAGCGACGCTGCGAACCACAGCCCGAGCAGCACGAGCGCGACGGCCGTGACTCGCTGGGCGTACCAGTGCGCGGAGCCGCTCTTAGCCGAACCGTGGCCCAGCGCCTTGCCGAGCGGACTGCGCAGGCTCATGCGCCACCCCCGAGCGAGGCATGCAGCGCAATCCAGAGGACGCACGTGAGCGCAATCGCCGCCCCGGCGGCAGCCCATCCGGTCCAGCGCGCCGTCTCGAGCTCGAACCCGATCCCGAGGTCGAACGCGAGGTGCCTCAAGCCCATCATGAGGTGGTAGCAGAATGCGAATAGCGCACCGGCCATCACGAACTGCATCAGTGGCGTCGCGAGGCAGGTCAGTGCCGCAGCGTAGCGCTCGGGACCGGCCGCGGCGGCCGCGAGCCAATACACCAGAAGGAAGAAACCACCGCTCAGCAGCACACCGGTGATCCGGTGCAGGATCGACAGCGTATTGGTGTACTGCCACCGATAGTGCATGAACGGGGACAACGGCCGTTCGCGCTGGGCCATGCTCAATTACCTCCAGGACCGGCCGCTAGAAATCGATGCAGCGGCCCGCTTTTTCCCAGTCCCCGAACCGCGTCGGTTCGGGGCCCTCCCGGCCACCGATTTCCCGGGGCCGCGTCGGATCGACGGGCTGCGGCGCAGCCGACGCTGGAGGCAAGGATTCAGGCTGGGGCGGGGGCAGAACTTCGTGCGGTGCATTCATGGTATCAACCCCGAAGTCTGCCAGATCCACCTGCCGTTCACCACTTTGAAAACAAAGGCAAATTTGCCTGCCGGGCCGCGGGATGGCACGGTAGGTCGCACGTTCCCAACCTCGCCGAGACCCGGATGACCGGCCCTGCCATGACTGAATCGACCGACCCCGGCCCGCCCGCGCCATTGCCTTTCCTGGGACTCCTGCGCGCCGAAGGCCCGGATGCCGCGAGCTTCCTGCAGGGCCAGCTGACGAACGACGTGCGCCTGCTCGCCGACGGACGGACGCAGCTCGCGGCGTTGAACACCCCGCAGGGTCGGGTGGTCGCGCTGCTGCGGCTGCGCGAGCAGGAAGGCGCTGTGTACGCGCTGCTCCCGGCCGACCTCGTCGACAAGGTGGTGACGCTGCTGCGCCGCTACGTCCTGCGCGCGAAGGTGAGGCTGGAACCAGCGGCGGGTGTGGTCATGACATGGTGCGACTCGGCCGCCCCGCCCGGTGCGCCAGCGTCGTCCCCGATCACATTCCAATACGCGCCGGGAAGAATCGTCGTCGCGACTCCCGGTCCCGCCGCCGGCATTGCGGACGTCGCCGCGGGACCGACGCATGCACGCAGCCCTCAACAGGATTGGATGGCGGCCGACATTGCCGCGGGCCTGCCGCAGGTTTTCTCGGCAACGTCCGAAGCGTTCATCCCGCAGATGCTGAACCTCGACCTGCTCGACGGCGTGAGCTTCTCCAAGGGCTGCTACACGGGACAGGAAATCGTCGTTCGCACCCAGCACCTCGGCCGCATCAAGCGCCGCACGTTGCGTTATCGCGTGGCGTCGGGCCCGCCGCCGGCACCGCTCGACGGCCTGTTCCACGACGGCCAGAAGGCGGCCGACGTCCTCATGAGCGCTCGCGTCGGCGACGCCGTGGAACTGCTCGCCGTCACCCAGCTCGAGGCGCGTCACCTGTCCCTGGCGCTCGCCGACGGCCGCGTCGCCACGCCGGTGGACCTGCCGTACGCGGTGCCGGCGTGAGCCGGCGCCTGCCGTCCGCCGGCACGATTGCCTCGGCGCTGGTGCCGGTTGCGGCCGCAGGTACGCTGCTCGCCGTCGCCGGCCTGTCGATAGGACCGGGCCTGCTCGCCACGGCCGTGATCATGCTGGTCGGGGCGGTCATTGCGGCCGTCCACCACGCGGAAGTCATCGCGCACCGGGTCGGCGAGCCGTTCGGCACGCTGGTGCTGGCGCTCGCAGTGACCGTCATCGAGGCGTCGCTCATCG
>DAOMFD010000043.1:10036-13549 GCA_035429605.1 Steroidobacteraceae bacterium
TTCGGCACGCTGGTGCTGGCGCTCGCAGTGACCGTCATCGAGGCGTCGCTCATCGTCTCGATGATGCTGTCGAGCATCGTCGACGCGAGCGCGCTCGCGCGCGACACGGTGTTTGCCACCGTCATGATCATCTGCAACGGCGTCGTCGGCCTCTGCCTGCTGGTCGGGACCCTGCGCCACCGCATCGTGGACTTCCGCGTGGAAGGCACGATCCCCGCGCTCGCCGTGCTCGCGACGCTGACCACGCTCACGCTGGTGCTGCCAAATTTCACCGTGGCGACCGCCGGGCCGACCCTCTCGAAGCCGCAGCTGGCCTTCGCGGGCGTGATCTCCCTGGTGCTGTACTTCGTCTTCGTGCAGGTGCAGACGATACGGCACCGCGACTACTTCCTGCCGGTGCACTCCGCGCCCGCCGACACGCACGCCGAACCGCCGCCCGCCGCGGCGGCCTGGGCCAGCCTGGCGCTGCTGCTCGTGGCACTGGTCGCCGTCGTCGGCCTCGCGAAAGCAGTCTCGCCGTCCATCGAGGCCGCCGTGTCGGCCGCGGGACTGCCCCATGCCGTCGTCGGCATCTGCATCGCGCTGGTGGTGTTGATGCCGGAGACGATTTCCGCCGTGCGCGCTGCGCGCCGCGCCCGCATGCAGACCAGCTTCAACCTGGCGCTGGGATCGGCACTGGCGACGATCGGACTCACCATACCCGTGGTGGCTGCCACCTCGATCGCGCTCGGCCTGCCGCTCGCGCTGGGACTCGCGCCGACCCAGATCGTCTTCCTCGCCCTCACGCTGCTGCTGACGTTCATGACCCTGAGCAGCGGCCGCGCCACGGTGCTGCAGGGCGCCGTGCACCTGGTGCTGTTCGCGACCTACCTGTTCCTCGCCGCGATTCCCTGACGCAGCACCTCGCCCGCGGTCGCCGGTGCAGGTTCACCTCAACGCGACATGCGGGAACCGCTGCGGGCGAGGATCAACACGTTGCCGGCGAGCGAAACCGCGATGCCGGCCCAGGTGAGCGGCTGCCACTCGAATCCCTCGAACGCGGCCGAGACCGCGAGCGCGATGACCGGCGTCATGACGCCGACATAGCTCGCACGGGCCGCGCCGATCTGGCCGATCAGGGTCAGGAACGCGGCAAACGCCAGGATCGAACCACACACCGCGAGATATGCCAGCGACGACACGTACGCGATCGTCGTCGCGAATGCGAATGGCTGGCCGAGCGCGAGGTTCACCGCCGCGGCGAAAGCGGCGCCGTAGAGCATGCCGAACGCCATCGTCTGCCACAGCGGGATGCCTGCGTCCTGGTTGCGGTGGGCCGCGACGCTCCCGAACATCGAGAACACCACCGCCAGCAGGGTGAACACGATGCCGAGCACCGAGGGCGCCGCGGCGCCCGTGAGCGAGATCTCCGGCGCGAAGACCAGTGAGATGCCGCAGATGCCGAGCAGCGACCCGATCGCGACGCGCGCCGTCATCGGCGTGCCGAGGAACACGCGCTGTCCCACCATGCCGAGCAGCGGGCTCGCCGAATAGCCCACCGCGACCAGACCGGACGCCAGGCGCTGCTCGGCGTAATAAACCAGCACGTAACTCGCGCCGAACATGAACACCCCCTGCAGGGCGATCCACGCGTGCGTCCGGGCCGGCAGCCGTAGCGCGAGCCCCCGCGCACGGCAGTACGCGAACATCAGCACCGAGGCGAGCAGGAACCGGTACGCGACACTCGCCTCGGGCGGGACCCTCCCGAGCTGGAACGTGATGGCGAGCCAGGTCGTCCCCCAGATGGAGACGCAGGCGACGAACAGCTGCAGGCTGCTCACGCGGGCAGGCCAGCCTGCTACTCGGGCCTCATGTGCGGAAACAGCAGCACGTCCCGGATCGACGGCTGGTTCGTCAGCAGCATCACCACGCGGTCCACGCCGATCCCCAGCCCCGCCGTCGGCGGCAGCCCGTATTCGAGCGCGCGGACGTAGTCGGCGTCGTAGAACATCGCCTCCTCGTCACCCGACGACTTGCGCGCGACCTGCTCGCGGAAGCGGGCCGCCTGGTCGTCCGCGTCGTTCAGCTCGGAGAAGCCGTTGGCGAGTTCTCGCCCGCCGATGAAGAACTCGAAGCGATCGGTGATGAACGGATCCGCGTCGTTGCGGCGCGCGAGCGGCGAGACCTCGGCCGGATACGCGTAGACGAACGTCGGCTGGCGCAGGGTGTGCTCGCCGGTCTTCTCGAAGAGCTCGATCTGCAGCTTGCCGGGCCCGTCGGCCGCGTGCACCGCGATGCCCAGCCTCGCGCAGACCTGCCGCAGGTAGTCGAGGTCGCGGATCCGCGCGCGATCGATGTTCGGTACGTGCTGCACGACCAGGTCTTCCACCGTCACGCGGCGGAACGGGCTGCCGAGGTCGATCGTCTCTCCCTGGTACTCGACCTTGCGCCTCCCGACGATCGTGTCGGCCAGGCCCTGGAAGATGCGCTCGACCATGTCCATCAGGTCGCGGTAGTCCGCATAGGCCTGGTAGAGCTCGAGCATGGTGAACTCGGGATTGTGCTGCGTGGACAGTCCCTCGTTGCGGAAGTTGCGGTTGAGCTCGTAGACCCGCTCGAAGCCGCCCACGACCAGGCGCTTGAGGTACAGCTCCGGCGCGATCCGCAGGTACATGTCCACGTCGAGCGCGTTGTGGTGCGTGACGAACGGCCGCGCAACCGCGCCGCCGGGGATCACCTGCATCATCGGGGTCTCGACTTCCATGAAATCCATGGCGTCGAGGAAGTCGCGCAGGAATTTCACGACCTGGTTGCGCGCGCGGAAGACCTGCCGGCTCTCGTCGCTGACGATCAGGTCCACGTAGCGCTGACGATAGCGCTGCTCGACGTCGGCCAGCCCGTGCCACTTGTCCGGAAGCGGCCGCAGCGACTTCACCAGCAGCCGCAGCGTCCCGACGCGCACGGAGAGTTCCCCGGTCTTCGTCTTGAACAGCGTCCCTTCCGCTCCGAGGATGTCGCCGACGTCCCAGCCCTTGAACTCCTCGTACGCGGCGGCCAGCGCATCCTGCTGCAGGAACAGCTGGATCATGCCGCTGCGGTCCTTGAGCTTGGCGAAGCTCGCCTTGCCCATGACGCGCTTGAACATCATGCGGCCCGCGACGGCGACTTGCGTCGGGTGCGCGTCGAACCACTCGGGCGGGTGGGCACCGTAGCCGACGTGCAGTTCCTCGGCCGTCGAGTCGCGGCGAAAGTCGTTCGGAAACGCCACGCCGCGTTCGCGCAGGCGAGCGAGCTTCTCGCGCCGCTCCGCGATCAGGTGGTTGACCTCGCTCTCGGTCGATTCGCCCGGCCTTTCCTCTGACATGCCGCCGCTCCTCACAGTCCCTGCTTCAGGCTCGCCTCGAGGAACGGGTCGAGGTCGCCGTCGAGCACCGCGCCCGTGTTGCCGATCTCGACGCCGGTACGCAGGTCCTTGATGCGCGACTGGTCGAGCACGTAGGAACGGATCTGGTTGCCCCAGCTCACGTCCGACTT
>DAOMFD010000044.1:0-5178 GCA_035429605.1 Steroidobacteraceae bacterium
TTCAAGGCGATCCGCCACCACGTGGGCGACGTCACGATCAACGACCAGTTCCTGTGCATCGTGGGCGGCGCGCTGCGCAAGTACCTGCAGAGCAAGCGCGAGCTGCCCGCGGCGTCGATGGCCGCGATGGTGCCCATGACGCTGCGCGGCGCGGACAAGGGCGGCGACGTCGGCAACCAGGTCGGCTTCACGGTGATGCAGGTGCGCACCGACATCGCCGACCCGGTGAAGCGCCTGCTGGCGATCCGCGACGGCGCACAGGAAGCCAAGCGCCTGACCGACGCCATCGGCCGGGAATTCGCGCGCGACCTCATGGAATTCGTGCCGAACGTCGTGTCGCAGGTCGTCGCCCGCTACGCCCGGCCGCCCCGCATCGGGCTGATCATCTCGAACGTGCGCGGGCCGGACGTGCCGCTCTACATGGCCGGCGCGCGCCTGGTGAACTACTCCCCGATCAGCATCCCGACCCACGGGCTGGGCCTCAACGTCACGGGGTTCAGTTACGCGGGCACGATGTGGATCTGCGCCGTGTCCTGCCGCGACATGCTGCCCGACCCGGCCTTCTTCGCCAACTGCATGCGCGAGAGCTTCGAGGAGATGAAGGCCGCCGCTGCGCGGATCAGCACCGTGGAGCACGCGAAGGCGTTGCCCCAGCTGCCCGGGCGCAAGGCGACAGCTGGACGCAAGCCGGCGGCGGGTGCGTCGCACGGAGCACCCGCCGGCACCAAGCGCAGAAAGGCGACTCGCGCCAAGGGCAAGCGTCGCACGACCCGCAAGGCCGCGTGATCGGCGCAAGCGCGGCCGCCTGCGAGATGCCGCGTACGCGTGATCTCCTGCCGGTGGCTCAACGCGCCGCGCTCGAGCGCCTGCTGGGGACCTCCGTCGACGAAGTCGAGGTGGTCGAGCGATCGTGGTACGCGCGCATGCACCCGGGCGCGCGGGCGACGACCCGGCGCAACCGGATCCTGCTCAGGGGTTCGGCGCAGGACTTCGTTGCGGACCCGATGCTCATGTTGCACGAGTACTACCACGTGCTCCGCCAGTGGAACCGTGGAAGCCTGACGGCGTGGCGCTACCTGGCCGAGTGGCTGCGACGCGGGTACTGGCAGAACCGCTACGAGCGGCACGCACGGCGGTTCGCCAGGACGCGGCTCGAGGCATTCCAGCGGTTGAGCCGGGGCTGAAGCGCCGCGATTCGCGGCGAATCCGTACAATGTGCGCCGCGCGAGCGGGCAACCCATGCGATTCACGGAAACATTCGACGTCATCGTGGTCGGCGGCGGCCACGCCGGAACCGAGGCGGCACTGGCCGCCGCGCGGATGGGCTGCCGCACGCTGCTGGTGACGCAGAGCATCGAATCGCTGGGCCAGATGAGCTGCAACCCGGCGATCGGCGGCATCGGCAAGGGCCACCTGGTGCGGGAAATCGACGCCCTCGGCGGCGCCATGGCCCGCGCGACCGACCGCGCCGGCATCCAGTTCCGCACGCTGAACGCCAGCAAGGGTCCGGCCGTGCGCGCGACCCGGGCGCAGGCGGACCGGCAGCTCTACAAGCGCGCCATCCGCAGTCTGCTCGAGAACCAGCCGAACCTGAGCCTGTTCCAGCAGGAAGTGTCGGACCTGCGCATCGAGGGCGACCGCGTCACCGGGGTGGTGACGCAGGTGGGTGTGGCGGTCGCGGCGCGCGCGGTGGTGCTGACCGTCGGCACATTCCTCGGCGGGCGCATCCACGTCGGCCTCGACCAGTACGCCGGCGGCCGTGCCGGCGACCCGCCGTCGAATCGGCTCGCCGAAAAGCTGCGCGCGCTCCCGCTTCGCGTCGGTCGGCTCAAGACGGGCACGCCGCCGCGCATCGACGGGCGCACGATCGACTACCGCGGCCTCACCGTGCAGCACGGCGACGAACCGCGGCCGGTGTTCTCGTTCCTCGGACGACGCGACGAGCATCCGCGGCAGGTGCCCTGCCACATCACGGCGACCAACGCACGCACGCACGAGATCATCCGCGCGGGCACCGACCGCTCGCCGATGTTCACGGGCGTGATCGAAGGCGTGGGCCCGCGCTATTGCCCGTCGGTGGAGGACAAGGTCGTGCGCTTCGCCGACCGCGATTCGCACCACGTCTTCATCGAACCCGAAGGCCTCGACACCCACGAGGTCTACCCGAACGGCATCTCGACCAGCCTGCCGTTCGACGTGCAGGTCGAGTTCGTGCGGACGATCCGCGGCTTCGAGCAGGCGCGGATCACGCGGCCGGGCTATGCCATCGAATACGACTTCTTCGACCCGCGCGACCTCAAGGCCACGCTGGAGACGAAGTGTCTTCGAGGACTGTTTTTCGCGGGGCAGATCAACGGCACGACCGGATACGAGGAAGCCGCGGCACAAGGACTCATCGCCGGCGCGAACGCCGCGCTGGCGGTGCTCGACCGCGAGCCGTGGTGGCCTCGCCGCGGCGATGCATACATCGGCGTGCTGATCGACGACCTGATCACGCGCGGCGCGCCCGAGCCGTACCGCATGTTCACGAGCCGCGCCGAATACCGGCTGACGCTGCGCGAGGACAACGCGGACCTGCGCCTCACGACAGTGGGTCGTGACCTCGGGCTGGTCGACGACGAGCGCTGGGAGTTCTTCGAGCGCAAGCGCGACGCGGTCGCGCAAGAGCAGGCGCGGTTGCAGGCGGCGTGGATCCGTCCTGGCACGGACGAGGCGGTGCGCGCGGAGTCGACCATCGGGCCGCTGGTCCGCGAGCTGCGTGCGTTCGATCTGCTGCGCCGGCCGGAAGTGTCCTATGAGCGGGTGGCCGACATCGTCGGCGGGGCGGACGGTGATTGGCGCCACGACGAACGTCTCGCCGCGCAGGTCCTGCTGCAAGTGGACGTGCAAGGCAAGTACGCTGGCTACATCGACCGCCAGCACGACGAAATCGAGCGCCAGCGACAACATGAGGATACGGTCCTGCCGGCTGACCTCGATTTCGCCGGCGTGCGCGGCCTGTCGAACGAGGTCCGCCAGCGACTCACGGAACGCCGTCCCGCGACGCTCGGCCAGGCCGCGCGGATTCCAGGCGTGACCCCGGCGGCCGTGTCGCTCCTGCTCATTCACTTGAAGCGCCGGACTGCGGCGAAGCCACAGCCAGCTCGCGCGCGGCGTGGAGCGTGACAACGATCATGATGCACGTCGGGTCCACATGGACGAATCGCTCCGGAGTCATCGGTTGCACCGCTCGTGTCCTCGTCATCGGCGCACTCGTCGCGCTGGCGGCCTGCAGCGGCGGCAACGAGAAGTCGAAGGCATCGGAAGCGCCGGCCGCCAAGGCCCGCACGGTGCTCACCAGAGGCAACGGCCCGGAACCCGATACCCTCGATCCGCAGAGGGCGCGCACCGACGGCTCCTTCAACATCCTGCGCGACGCCTTCGAGGGACTGACTGCCGTAGGGCCGGACGGCAACGCCGTTCCGGCCGCCGCGGATTCCTGGACGGTGTCGAGCGACGGCCTCGAATACCGCTTCCACCTGCGCGACGGGCTGCGCTGGTCGAACGGCGACCGGCTCGTCGCGAGCGACTACGTGGCCGGCATGCGCAGGCTCGTCGATCCCACGACCGCGTCCCCGTACGCGCAGATGCTGGACCCGGTGCTGAATGCGCCGGCCATCACGCGCGGCGAGCGGCCGCCCGCGGACCTCGGTGTCAGCGCGCCGGACGACCGAACGGTCGTGATTCGGCTCAAGGACCCGGCGCCCTACCTGGCCGGGCTGCTCGCGGAGCCGGGCGCGTTCCCGGTGCACGGCCCGTCCCTCGCGAAATTCGGCGCGTCTTATGCGAGGCCGGGCAACCTGGTGTCGAACGGAGCGTTCACGCTGCAGGACTGGGTCGTGGGCTCGCGCGTCGATCTCGTGCGCAACCGCAACTACTGGAACGACGCGGCGACCCGGATCGAGGGCGTGCGCTACCTGCATCACGACGACCCGACCGCGGAATTCCGCCAATTCCGCGCGGGCGAACTCGACGTCACCTACGTCGTGCCCCCGCAGCAGTTCGCGTGGATCAAGCAGAACCTGCCCGGAGCGCTGCACATCTCCCCGCAGTTGAGCGTCTACTACTACGGCTTCAACCTCACCCGTCCGCCATTCAAGGACCAGCCCGGCCTGCGGCGCGCCCTGTCGATGGTGATCGACCGCGACCGGCTGGTCTCGGCAGTGACCGGGCTCGGGGAGGCGGCGGCCTATGGCTGGGTGCCGGGCGGAGTCGCGAACTACACGCCGCAGCGGTTCGACTATGCGAGCCGCCCCTATGCGGAACGGGTCGCCGAGGCCCGCGAGCTGTACCGCAAGGCCGGCTATTCCGAGTCGCGGCCGCTCGAGGTCGAGATCCGCTACAACACGGGCGAGGTGCACAACCGCCTGGCCGTGGCAGTGGCGGCGATGTGGAAGGAGGCCCTCGGCGTCAAGACGACGCTCTATGCCGAGGAATTCAAGGCGCTCCTGCAGAGCATCCAGGCGCGCAAGGACACGCAGGTCTTCCGGTCCAGCTGGGTCGGCGACTACAACGACGCGTTCACCTTCCTGCAGCTGCTGCAATCCCGGTTCGGCATCAACATGACGGGCTATGCGAACCCGCGGTACGACGCGCTGCTCGCGGAGGCGACGCGCCAGGCCGACCCCGCGCGCCGCCGCGAGCTGCTGCAGCAGGCCGAGGCGGTGATGCTGGCGGACACGCCGGTCCTGCCGCTGTACTTCTACGTCAACAAGCACCTCGTGCAGCCCTACGTGCTGGGCTGGCACGACAACGTCATGAACGTCCAGTACAGCAAGGACCTCGGGCTCGAGCCGGCGAACTGAGCGCGGCGTCACAGAATGCGGTCTGCCGCGGGGTGTCCGAGTTGAGCACCACTGACAACTTTTGGCACGATCACCAGACCTGAAAACAAGCGAACGCCATGGCCTGGTTTGCTCTCTTCGCCGCGACGATCTTCGGGCTCTACTTCTGGCGCGAGTACCGCATCCAGCAGCGGGACCTCGAGAGCGCATCTGCACCCCACCGGGTCGGCCAGCGCTACATCGGCCAGGTGCTGACGCTGAGCGACCGCATCGAGGAAGGCGCGGGACGGATGAAGCTGAACGGTCGCCGCTGGCAGCTGCGCGGTCCCGACCTGCCCGCCGGCGCCAAGGTTCG
>DAOMFD010000044.1:5278-7163 GCA_035429605.1 Steroidobacteraceae bacterium
TCATCTCGCTTGCCTGGTAGGTCGCTTCCGGTGGTGGCGCGGCCGCGTCCGCAGCGACTGCGGCCATCCGGTACATCGGCATGGGAGGCGACGAACCGGAAGCGTTGAGCGCGCGGACCGCCCCCAGCCGAACGCCGGCCGCCTGCGCCAGCGCCTCGGCGTTGAGCCGCGCGTCCTGGACCGCGAGGGCCATGGCCTGCCGCTCCAGGTCCTTTCGCTTCGTCGAATCGAGCGACGGGTCTCCAACCTGGTTCGCGCCGGCGCTGACGGCGCGTTCGAGCAGCGCGCCGAGCTGGTCGAGATCCCTGAGTTCGATCTCGACCTGGCGACTCACTACGTAACCAAGCAGCACCCGGGTCCGGTCCGTCTCGTTCCAGCGGTATTCCGGCTGGACCTGCAGCCTCGTCGCATTGACGTACTTCGGGTCGATCTTGAGGTCGCGCGTGAGGGCGAGCACCCGGTCCACCGTGGCGGTGACCCGCGATCTCGCGTCCGACAGGGTCGGCCGCCGCGCCTCGACACCCAGCGTCACCCGCGCCATGTCCGGCTGGGCCGAGACCTCGCCCTGGCCCGAGACGCTCACCGTCCGCGGGCGGGCCTCGTCGGCCAGTGCCGGCCCGGCGGTCGTCAACAGGACAGCCAGCATTCCGGGCACGACGAGATGGCGCAGGGACATGGTTCGCTCCTGGGGTGACGGACGGGAACTCGCGATCAGGGGAGTATGACAGCGACCGCGTGCCACCGTGCCGCGGTACTCGCGCCCACGCCAGGGACGCGGCAGGCCGAATGGCGTCTCCGCCGCTGGCTCATTCGACTCACGAAACGCTTTTGATTAACATGCCGCCCCTTCGGCCCGGGGGAGGCCGGCTTCCGCATGGAGTTTGACATGACCTCGAGATCGGCCTGGCTCGCGCTGAGCCTGACCATCGCGGCGCTCGTCGCGCCGGGGCTCGCCGGGGCGGCGGACGTCGCCCGTGGCGGCAAGTTGTCCTACACCTGCCAGGGCTGCCACGGCATCCCGAACTACCGGAATGCCTATCCCGTCTACAGCGTCCCGAAGCTGGGCGGCCAGCACACGGCGTACATGGTCGCGGCCCTCAAGGAGTACGCGTCCGGGGACCGGCCGCACCCGACGATGCACGCGCAGGCCATCACGATGGCGCCGCAGGACATGCAGGACATCGTTGCGTACCTGAGTGGCCAGGAACTCAAGCCCACGGGACACGCGGTCGGCACGGCCCCCAAGGCGGGACAGACCTGCGTCGCCTGCCACGGCATCGACGGCGTGGGCATCATGCCCGAGTACCCGAACCTCGCCGGGCAGCACGCCGACTACATCGAGCAGGCCCTCAAGGCCTACCGCGCCGGCCAGCGCAAGAACCCGATCATGGCGGGCATGGCCGCGCCGCTGAAGGATGCGGAGATCAAGGAACTGGCCGCGTACTACTCGAGCCAGCGGCCGGGACTGTGCTCGACCGACGAGACCCGCAAGTCGGGCAAGTGCGCAGGACCCTGAGCCGGCCGACGCCCGGATGACCACCCCGGTCGGCGAGGGCGTGTACCTGATCGATACGGTGTACTCGCGCCCCGGCCTGGCAGCGAGCCACCTGGTCGTCGATTCGGGTCGCGCGGCATTCGTGGACACCGGGCCCGCGCCGGGCGTGCCGCGACTCCTCGCCGCGCTGGAGGAAGTCGGTGTTGGGCGAGACGCGGTCGACTATCTCTTCCTCACGCACGTGCACCTCGACCACGCGGGCGGGGCCGGCCAGCTCATGGCGGCGCTGCCGAACGCGCGTGCCGTGCTGCACCCGCGCGGCGCGCCGCACCTCGTCGAGCCGTCGAAGCTGATCGCCGGTTCGATCAAGGTCTACGGCGAGCAGCTGTA
>DAOMFD010000044.1:7263-13541 GCA_035429605.1 Steroidobacteraceae bacterium
TCGAGCCGTCGAAGCTGATCGCCGGTTCGATCAAGGTCTACGGCGAGCAGCTGTATCGCGAACTCTACGGCGAGATCATCCCGATTCCGGCCGACCGCGTCCTGGTCACGGAGGACCGGCAACGCATCGTGCTCGGCCGGCGCACGTTCGAGTTCATCGACGCGCCCGGTCACGCCAGACATCATCACTGCCCGATCGACCTCGACCATTGCGCCGTCTACAGCGGCGACAACTTCGGGATCTGCTACCGCGAGCTCGACACCGCGGCCGGGCCGTTGATGCTGCCCACCACGACGCCCGTGCAATTCGAGCCGGACGTGCTGCACAAGACCATCGATCGCCTGATGTCGTATCGCCCGGTGCGCGTGTACCAGACGCACTTCGGGCCGGTGGACGACCTCGCGCGACTCGCCGCCGACCTGCATGCAAGCATCGACGAGCTCGTGCGGATCGCGCGGACGCACGCGCGGGCGGCCGACCGGCGCGCGCGCATCGAGGCGGACATGTACGCGTACTTCGACGCGCGGCTCGACGCACACGGCTGCCGGCTGTCGCAGGCCGAGCGACACCGGCTCATCGATGACGACGTGCGCCTGAACACCGCGGGCCTCGAAGTTTGGCTCGACCGCTCCTGAGGCTGAACCCATGCCCACCTTCCGTGCCTTCCGGATTCACGAAATCGACCGCCGCATCGTCGCGCGTTTCGACGACGTCTCGCTCGACGACTTGAGTCCCGGTGATGTCGTAATCCGGGTGACTCACTCCGACATCAACTACAAGGACGCGCTCGCGGCGACCGGCAAGGGCCGCATCCTGCGCCGATATCCGCTCGTCGGCGGCATCGACCTCGCGGGCGAGGTCGTGAGCTCGACGGACGCGCGCTATGTCGCCGGCCAGAAGGTGCTCGTCACCGGTTGCGGACTGTCGGAGACGCACGACGGAGGATATGCGGAATACGCGCGCGTCCATGGCGACTGGGTGATCCCGGTGCCGGCCGGCATGAGCACGCTCGACTCGATGAAGATCGGCACCGCGGGTTTCACCGCCGCGCTCGCCGTCCATCGCATGGAACAGAACGGACAGCAGCCGGGCAATGGACCGGTCGTCGTCACCGGCGCCACCGGCGGCGTCGGCAGCATCGCGATCAGCATGCTCGCCGGGCGTGGCTACGAGGTCGTGGCGGTGAGCGGCAAGCCAGCGGCCGACGAATACCTCCGCGCGATCGGCGCCACGCGGATCCTGCACAGACAGGACCTCGACCTCGGGTCGAAGCCGATGGAAAAAGCGCTCTGGGCCGGTGCCGTGGACAACCTCGGCGGACCGGTGCTCACGTGGCTCACCCGCACGACCGACCAGTGGGGCAACATCGCGAGCGTCGGGCTCGCGGGCGGCGCGGAACTCGCGACGACCGTGATGCCGTTCATCCTGCGCGGCGTCAACCTGCTCGGCATCAATTCGGTGCTGACGCCGCGCGAGCTGAGGCTAGAGGTGTGGCGCCGCATCGCGACGGACCTGCGGCCAGCCGCGCTCGACCGCATTTGCACGAAGGCAGTCCGATTCGACGAACTGCCCGCGCAGTTCGATGCCTACATCGAGGGCCGCGTAACGGGTCGCAGCGTGGTGACGATTCCCTAGCGGGAGTCAGCGTCAGTCCGCAGCGGCGGGGGTCGCGCGTCCAGCCAGCACGCCGTCCGAGCCGACTTCGACGTCCACGGCGGGGCCATCCACGAATGCGCGACCCGTCTGCTTGCCGACCGTGAAGTTGGTCGAGATGCGCGCGGGCGTGCTGTCGATCCGGCGTGCCCCCTCGGCGGTGGGACTTGCGGGAGCTGCCTGCGCGCTGCGGGCTGCGCCCGAGGCGACCGCGTTGCCCGTCTGCGCAAGCCCGGACTGAACCTTTTCGCCGAACGTTGCGCCCTGTGTCTGCTTCGGCGTGGAAGTAAACGCGAGCTTATAGCTGCCAGGCTTGAGGCCCGTGGCCCGGAACGATCCGTCCGCCGCGATCGTCGCCGTAGTGACCGTACCACCCGCCGCTGGCGTGATCTGCACGAACTTCGCGCTCACGATCGTACCCCCGGGCAGCGCTGCGCCGAGTGGTGCGGCCGCGGCCGGCGCGCCTTGCCTGGCGGTGTCACCCGCATGTGCAGGCAGGCCGGCTGCGATCGCGAGGATCAGCACGCCGACCGTCGCGGGCCGGGCCATCGAACGCGGGTTGCGGGTGTTCATGGTGGCGAACAGATACGGCGAATCGCCCTGCGATGCAACTGCGCGACGAGGAATGCCTCGAGCCGGGGCCGGTCGTTCGAGTGGATGAATTCATCGTCCGGAAAGCAACCTTCAACCGTCCTGCAACATCCAACGGACATGCTGTTCTCCGCGCCATCCCGGCGCGGCCAGGAGGATCGTCATGGATATCGCGGCTGCCGTGCTGATGCTTTCGATCGTTCTCTACTTCATCCAGCAGTTCAACGTCGAGCCATGGTAAGGGCACGTTGAAAGCGGCGACCGGCACGGGATGCCGTGCCCGGTCGCTCGCAGGGACTGTCTGGCGGCCAGCACCTGCCGCGATCATGTTCGACGCCTCCAGATTGGTATTCACCCGGCGACTTGCTACGCTCGCGCGCACCTGACTTCCGGGGGGGAGGCGCGCCGTTGTCTCTGTTCGCCGAGCTGAAGCGCCGGAATGTCTTCCGGGTCGCCGCCGCGTACCTGGCCCTCGGCTGGATCGTCACGCAGGTCACCTCGACCGTGGCGCCGATGCTGCACCTGCCGGAGTGGGTGGGCCCGCTGGTGCTGTGGATCGGTGTGATCGGCTTTCCGTTCGTGGCGATGTTCTCGTGGATCTACGAACTGACCCCCGAGGGCATCAGGAAGGAAACCGAGGTCGACCGCACGCAGTCGATCACGCACCAGACGGCGCGCAGGCTGGACTACGTCATCATTGCGCTGCTGGTGGTGGCAATCGCGCTCTTTGCGTGGAGTCAGTTCCGGCCGGTGGCGCGCGAGAGGCTCACGGTCGTCGCGACACCTCAGTCGGCGACACCGGGCGCCGGTGCGGTGGACCGCTCCGTCGCGGTCCTGCCATTCGTGGACATGAGTGCAGCGAAGAACCGGGAGTACTTTGCGGACGGCATCTCCGAGGAACTTCTCAACCTGCTCGCCAAGGTGCCGCAGCTGAGGGTGATCGCGCGGACGTCTTCCTTCTCGTTCAAGGGCAAGGAAGTCGACATCGCGGAGATCGCGAAGAAACTCAACGTCGCAAACGTGCTCGAAGGCAGCGTGCGCACTTCGGGCGACAAGGTGCGCATCACGGCCCAGCTCATCCGCGCATCGGACAGCTCACACCTGTGGTCCGAGACCTACGATCGCAAGATGACGGATGTGTTCTCGGTGCAGGACGAGATTGCCGCGGCAGTGGTTGCCCAGCTCAAGGTCACGCTGCTCGGCGCCGCGCCGTCGGCGCGCAAGACGGACCCGCGAGCCTATGCGCTGTACCTGCAGGGCCGCGAGCTCGAATTCCAGTACAGCACGGCGTCGCTGGAGCAGGCAGTCGCGCTCTACAAGCAGGCTGTCGCGATCGACCCGTCGTATGCGCCCGCGTGGGTGCATCTCACCTGGGCATACTTCAGCCAGGTCGATCTCGGGGTGCTGACGCCGGCCCAGGGGCTGGAGCGGTCGCGCGATGCGCTCGGCAAGGCGCTGGCGGCCGACCCCGCGAACGCGTTCGCGTACGCAACCATGGCCCTGTGGGAAGGGGTCCTCGAGCGCAAGTACGAGGTGGCCGCCAGGCACGTCGAGCAGGCGCTGGCGCTCGATCCGACGAATTTCGAAGCGATCGACATCGCGGCTGTCCTGGCACGGCGTCTCGGGAGACTCGATCTGGCCATTGCACTCGGCGAGTACCTGGTCGTGAGGGACCCGGTGAACCCGGCCAACCACGACGACCTTGCGCTCGCGTACGGTTACAACGGCCAGCTCGACAAGGCGATCGCCGCGCGCCGTACCGTGCTGAGCCTGTCCCCGGACGCCGGCTGGCAGCACACCGCGCTGGGCGATCTGTTGCTGTTGAAGGGCGACGCGACCGCGGCGCTGGCCGAATACCAGAAGGAGCCGATCGAGTGCTTCCACCTGGTCGGCCTCACCAAGGCGTATCACGCGCTAGGACGCAAGGCCGATTCCGACGCCGCACGCGCCGGGATGATGCATAAGTGCGTCGACAAGAAGCCCTTCAACGTCGCGGCGACATTGGCGTATCTCGGCGACGTGGACGGGGCTTTCCAGATGCTCGACAAGGCCGCGCAGATACAGGACACGGACCTGGGCGCCGTCGCCATCTTTCCGGCGTTCGCCGGCATGCACAAGGATCCGCGCTGGCTGCCGTTGCTGCGCAGGCTCGGGCTGGCGCCGGATCAGCTCGCAGCGATCAAACTGGACGTCAAGGTGCCGCAGTAGCCGCATGCGCGGTCCGAGTGGGACGTGGCGCAACCGGCGCGGCGGGGCTGCAGGACGCACTCGACGGCTCGTGGCCGCCCGCGCGACCGTCGCGTGGCTACCGCTCGTCGGCACGCTCGCGCACGCCGACGGCCCGGCGTTCGACCGGCCGGGCATCGCCTTCTCGTCCACGACGATGCCGGCGCACTCGGTCACGTGGGAACAGGGACTGCTCGACTTCCAGCGCGACCAATCGGGTGGCGTGACCCAGGATGCATACGTTGTGGATGCCCGCCTGCGCTATGGCCTGGCCGATCGCTGGGAGGTGCAGCTGGCCGCACCGTTGTACGACGAGATCGACACCCACGGATCGGGCCAGGGACTCACGACCGCAGGCGTCGGCGACCTGAGTCTCGCGGTCAAGCTCGCGCTGACGCCGCGGGACGACCGGTTCACGATGTCGATGCTCGGCGTGGTGTCGTTTCCGACGGGCAACGAGGACATCGGGGCCGGGGCGGAGCAGTATTCGCTCGGCGCCACGCTGGGCTGGACGTTGAGCGACAGCCAGTCACTGGCCTTCTACACCAATGTGGACCTCCTCGCAGGCGACGCAACGTGGACGTTCGCGCCGAGCTGGAATTTCGACCTCGGCGAGACTGTGGGAGGCTACGTCGAGGCCGGCTATCAGCCCGCTGCGCATGGTGACCCGGCCAACGCGCTGGCCGGCGCCGGGCTCATGTGGCTGGTGAAGCCGACGGTTCAGCTCGACGCGTATTTCCTCAAGGGTCTGACGTCGGAGAGCACGGACCTGGCCGCCGGCTGTGGCGTCTCGATCTTTTTTCCGTGAATCCCGCGCTCATTCCAGCGGCGCGGGCGCACGGCCGGGCGGGCGCGTCTTCACCATCATCAGCGACCGCACTTTCAACACCGGCGTGCCGTGCTGGTTGGCGAGCACGCCCTCGAACGTGATGAGGCCGCGGTCCGGCTTCGATTCCGACGGGCGCTTCTCGACGCAGGTCATCGTGAACGTTAGGCGGTCGCCCGGGCGGGCGGGGTTGGGCAGCTCCAGTTCATGCTTGATGGATGCGATTCCAGCCGCGGGATCCATGCGGCTCAGCAATCGCGCCGCGACCGCATAGGTATGGACGCTCGACGCCGTCAGTCCCCGCATCGGCGAGCGCTCGGCGGCGCCGGGGTCGACGTGCCAGGGCTGCGGATCCCATTCGCGCGCGAACGCGATGATGTCCTCGGCCGTCAGCTCGTGGACGCCCGCGGTCTGTGACGAGCCGACTTCAAAGTCCTCGAAATAGCGCATGCGGCGCCATGCTATTCGATCGAGAACGGCACGACATGGCGTTCGTTCGGCCGCACGGTGAGGCGACGTCCGAGCGGCGGGAATGCGCGCTGGTGGCAGTCCGGCCGCTCGCAGATCCGGCAGCTCACGCCGACCGGCACGGCCGCCCCGTCGAGCTGCAGGCCTTCCGAGTACACGACCTTCTCCGCGTGCGCGATCTCGCACCCGATGCCGATCGCGTACTGGCGGTTCGGCCTCAGGTAGTGACCCGAGCGCTTGACGATGCTGCGCCCGATGCACAGGTAGCGCACGCCGTCCGGCATCTCGGCGACCTGCACCAGGATGCGGCCCGGCTGGCCAAAGGCTTCGTGCACGTTCCACAGCGGGCAGGCGCCCCCGAAGCGCGCGAACTGGAAACGCGTCGAACTGTGGCGCTTGGTGATGTTGCCCGCGGCGTCCACGCGCACGAAGTAGAACGGTACGCCACGCGCTCCCGGTCGCTGCAGCGTGCTCAGCCGGTGCGACACCTGCTCGAAGCTCGCGTTGTAGCGGT
>DAOMFD010000045.1:0-6981 GCA_035429605.1 Steroidobacteraceae bacterium
GAAGTCGAGCCCGCTCGCGAGCAGCGAGAAGGTGAGCACCACCACCGTGCCGAAGTACAGCACGACGAATGCGAGCACCGCGAACACGATCTGGTTCTGCACGACCTGTCCCGCGATCTTGACCGGGCGCACGGCCTGCGGGTGCACCAGCAGCAGGAGTTCACGGCCGGCCTGCCGGAACAGCACCAGCGTGCGGAACATCTTGATGCCGCCGCCGGTCGACCCGGTATTGGCGCAGTAGCACGACAGCATCAGCATGAAGATCGGCGCGAACACCGGCCAGACGGCGTAGTCCTGGCTCACGAAGCCGCAATCGGTCGCGATCGAGACGAGGTTGAACGCCACGTGCCGGAACGCAGCCGGAAACGACGCGTACACGCCCTCGTGCCAGATGAACAGCGTCACGCCGAGCGTGGCGAGGCCGATCACCAGCAGCATCGCCTTGGCCTCGGTGTCGGTCGCGTAGGTCCTGAGGCTCTTCTGCTGCCAGGCGATGAAGTGCCGCGAGAAGTTCATCGCGGCGATCAGCATGAACACGATCAGCACCGCCTCGATGGGCACGGAGTCGTAGTAGCCGATGCTCGCGTCGTGGGTCGAGAATCCGCCCAGGGCGAGCGCGGCGAAGGCGTGGCACACGGCGTCGAACCAGTCCATGCCGGCAACCTTCAGGGAAAGAACGCACGCCGCGGTGATCAGGAAGTAGATGAACCAGAGCGCCTTCGCCGTCTGCGTGATGCGCGGGGTCAGCTTCTCGTTCTTGACCGGTCCCGGCGTCTCGGCCTTGTAGAGCTGCATGCCGCCGACGCCGAGCAGCGGCAGGATCGCGACCACCAGCACGATGATGCCCATGCCGCCGTACCAGCACAGCGCGTGGCGCCAGAGGTTGATCGACGGCGGCAGGTTGTCGATGCCCGTCAGCACGGTCGCGCCGGTGGTGCTCAGGCCCGACATCGTCTCGAAGAACGCGTCCGTGAACGACAGGCCCGGCAGCGCCATGAGCAGCGGCACGGTCGCGATCGCCGACATGAGCGCCCAGCCCAGGCTCACCAGCAGGAATCCGTCGCGCGAGCGCAATTCGCGCTTCCGGCGCCGCGTCGCCACCCACAGCGCCGCGCCCACGCCCAGGCTGATCATGGCGGCCGCCACGAACTCGAGCAGCAGCCCGTCGCGGTAGATGAGCGAGGTCGCGATCGGCAGGACGTAGGTGATGCTGAACAGCATCAGCATCGAGCCCAGGACGTGGACGACCGCAAGCATCGGTCAGGACTGGAACAGCCGCTCGACCTGCTCGACGTGCCGCTTGTCGGCGAGGAACAGGATCACGTGGTCGTCGGTCTCGACCACCGTGTCGTGGTGCGCCATGATCACCTGGTCGCCACGGACCAGCGTCACGATGCGCGCGCCCTCCGGCAGCTTGATGTCCTCCACTGCGCGCCCGACGACCTTCCCGCCGCGGATGCCGTGCGCGATGGTCTCCATCGCCTCGGCGGTGCCGCCGCGCAGCGAGTGGACCATGACGACGTCGCCGCGCCGGACGTAGGCGAGCAGCGACCCGATGGTCACCGTCTGCGGCGAGATCGCGACGTCGATCGGCCCCGCCTGCATGAGTTGCGCGTACGACAGCCGGGTGATCAGCGCCATGACGCGGTGGGCGCCGAGGCGCTTGGCGAGCAGCGCGGAGAGGATGTTCGCTTCCTCGGAATTCGTGAGCGCGCAGAAGACGTCGGCGCTGTCGATGTTCTCCTCGACCAGCAGTTCCTCGTCGGCGGCGTCGCCGTTCAGCACGATCGTGTTGCGCAGCTTCTCCGAGATCACGCGCGCGCGGGCCGGCGACCGCTCGATGATCTTCACCTGGTGGTTGCCGTCCTCGAGCTTCTGCGCGAGCCGCAGGCCGATGTTGCCGCCACCGGCGATCACGATGCGCTTGACCGGGTCCTCGGCCTTGCGCATCTCGCTCATCACGTTGCGGATGTCCTCGGTGGCCGCGATGAAGAACACCTCGTCGTTGTGCTCGATGACGGTGTCGCCCTCGGGGTCGATGCTGTGGCCGCCGCGGTAGATCGCCGCGACTCGCGCGTCCACCTGCGGGATGTGCTGGCGGATCGCGCGGATCGGCTGGCCCACGAGCAGCCCGCCCTTGACGGCCCGGAGCCCGACGAGTCGCACGCGGGAGTCGGCGAAGTCGACGACCTGCAGGGCGCCGGGGTAGCGGATCAGGCGCTCGATGTAGGCGGTGACGGACTCCTCGGGGCTCACGTACATGTCCACCGCGAAGCCCGAGAGCTGGTCGGGCGGCTGGTCGCCCTCCGTGGACACGAAGATCTCCGGGCGGTTGGTGTAGGCCTGCGCGCGGATCCTCGCGATCTTGGTGCGGGTGCCGAACAGGCTCCACGCGACCTGGCAGGCGACCATGTTGACCTCGTCGCTGTTGGTGAGCGCGACGATCATGTCGGCGTCGCCGGCCCCGGCGAGTTCCAGCGTCTTCGGGCTCGCGGCGTTGCCCTGCACGGTGCGGATGTCGATCCGGTCCTGCAGGTCGCGCAGCAGCTCGTCGTCCGTGTCCACCACGGTGACGTCGTTCGATTCCTCCCGCGCGAGGTGCTGGGCCGCGGTGCGTCCGACCTGGCCGGCCCCGAGAATTATGATTTTCACCGCGGCATTGTAGCGCTAGACGACCTGCAGGTTGGCGTAGCCCGCCATGAGCCACTTGGTGCCCTGGCGCTCGAAGTTCACCTGGATCCGTGCGTTCGAGCCCTGGCCTTCCACGCTCAGGACCACGCCGTCGCCGAACTTCTCGTGACGCACGCGCTGCCCGAGGCGCAGGCTCCCCGGCGCATCGTCCGTGTAGCGCTGCGGGCGCGACGCGGCCTGTATCCCGGGCGTTCCCCGGGCCGGGCGGGACGGGACGTAGGCCGGGCGCGAAACCTGAACCCTCGGCCGCACTTCCTCGAGGAGTTCGGCGGGGATCTCGCCGATGAAGCGCGACGGCGCCCCGTAGCTGTCGACGCCGTGCATGCGACGCTGCTCCGCGTAGGTGAGGTAGAGCTGCCGCATCGCCCGGGTCGTGCCCACGTAACAGAGGCGGCGCTCCTCCTCGAGTCCCTGGAGGTCGGCGATGGAGCGCTGGTGCGGGAACAGCCCGTCCTCCAGGCCGCAGAGGAACACGACCGGGAACTCGAGTCCCTTGGCGGAGTGCAGCGTCATCATCTGCACGCAGTCTTCCCACTCCTCCGCCTGGCCCTCGCCGGACTCGAGCACGGCGTGCGACAGGAACGCCATGAGCGGCGGCATGTCGTCGCTCTCCGGCTCGAAGCCGCGCGCGGCGCTCACCAGCTCCTCCAGGTTCTCGAGGCGCGCCTCGCCCTTGTCGGCCTTCTCCCGGCGGTAGTGCTCCGCGAGCCCGCTCGCCTGGATGACGTGATCGACCTGCTCGTGCAGCGGAAGTTCGCGGGTGTCGGCATCGAGCTTCCCGACGAGCGCAAGGAAGGCCCGCAGGGCCGTGGTCGCGCGTGCGCCGAGCTCCTCTTCGACGGCGGCGCAGGACGCCCACAACGGCCGGGCATGAGCCTTTGCGTGGGCGCGCAGCACCTCCAGCGTACGCGCGCCGATGCCACGGGCCGGCAGGTTCACGACGCGCTCGAACGACGCGTCGTCGTCACGGTTCGAGATCAGCCGCAGGTATGCAAGCGCGTCCTTGATCTCCAGGCGCTCGAAGAACCGCAGCCCGCCGTAGACGCGGTAGGGGATGCGCGCCGCCAGCAGGTACTCCTCGAAGACCCGTGACTGCGCGTTGGAGCGGTAGAGGATGGCCGCATCGCGGCGGTTGCCCCCGCGAGCGATCCAGTCGCGGATGCGGTTGACGACGAACTCGGCCTCGTCGCGCTCGTTGTATCCGCGATAGAGGCGGATCGGCTCGCCGCGCCCGCCGCTGGTCCAGAGCTTCTTGCCGATGCGGCCGCCGTTGTTGGCGATGATCGCGTTCGCCGCCGCAAGGATGTTGCCGGTCGACCGGTAGTTCTGCTCGAGCTTGAACACCTGCACGCCGGGGAAGTCGCGGCGGAACTGCTGCAGGTTCTCGACGCGCGCGCCGCGCCAGCGGTAGATCGACTGGTCGTCGTCGCCGACGACGAACGGGATGCTGGTCGCGCCGGCCAGCGCCTTCATCCAGGCGTACTGGATGGTGTTGGTGTCCTGGAACTCGTCGACGAGGATGTGGCCGAAGCGCGCGCGGTAGTGCTCGGCGAGCGGCGGGACTTCCTTCCACAGTTCGAAGCTGCGCAGCAGCAGCTCCGCGAAGTCCACCACCCCGTTGCGCCGGCACGCGTCCTCGTAGGCCTCGTAGAGCCGGATCATCTGGCGGCGCGTCGGGTCGCCGTCGTCCTTCAGGTGCTTCGGGCGCAGCCCTTCGTCCTTCTGGGCGTTGATGAACCAGGTCACCTCGCGCGGCACCCAGCGCGCCTCGTCGAGCCCCGCGCCGCGCACGATGCGCTTGACGAGCCGCTGCTGGTCCTCGGCGTCGAGGATCGAGAATCCCTGCGGCAGGCCGGCCTCGCGCCAGTGCATCCTGAGCAGGCGGTGCGCGATGCCGTGGAAGGTGCCGATCCAGAGCGGGGCCGAGGGCATGCCGAGCTGCTGCTCGATGCGCGCGCGCATCTCGCCTGCGGCCTTGTTGGTGAAGGTGACTGCGAGGATGCCGTGCGGGGAGACGTGCTCCACCTGCACCAGCCACGCCACGCGGTGGGTGAGCACGCGCGTCTTGCCGCTGCCGGCGCCGGCGAGCACCAGCGTCGGTGCGAGCGGCGCCGCGACGGCCTGCCGCTGCGCGTCGTTCAGCGGGTCGAGGATGCTGGAGACGTCCATGGAAGGGCGGCGATTCTATCGGGGACATTCTCCTATTTCGAATCGAAATAGGAGAATGTCCCCTGGCCCGGCCATCGGCCCCGCCGCGGGTCCGTGAACTGGGGAACGCCTGCCGTGCCTGGCCCTCCCCGCGCGCAGGCGGGGAGGGCCAGCAACGGTGAATCGGCTGGCGTCAGTGGCAGCCCGGCTGCTTGTCGTTCTTCTTGCCCTTGCTCTTGCCCGGCGTCTGGTCGCAGTGGCCCGGCGATGCGGGCTTGAACATCTGCTGGCTGTCGAGGTTCTGCATGATCTCGCCCATGCCCTGCCGCAGCGGATAAGTGTCGTTGGTGAGCCAGCGGCCGAGCAGGTTCGCGTAGAACTTGTTGCCGAGCACGCCGCTCATGCCGCCGGGCAACGCGGTCTGCCCGTCGATCGAGCCAGCGGCCGTTCCCGGGACCCCGACGTAGCGGCGGTTGGGTCCGCTGCCGAACATGAAGTCATTGGACGAGTCCGCCCGGGCGCTGTGCGACGAGGCGTCCACGGTCCCGAAGCCGCCGTCGGTGGCGAGCCCGGCGAGGTCGTCGAACGACGGCGGGAACCCCGGGGTCGCCCCCGGAATGCTGAACGGGCCGCCGACGGCGAGGCCGTCGAAGACGATCCGGTGCAGCCGGCCCCAGATGTAGTCGTTCTGGTTGGTCGATCCGCCGAATGCCGCCGCGAACGACGGTCCCGCGAGATGGTCGAGCGCATCGGCCAGGCTCGCCAGCATCACGTAGTCGCGACGTTGCGCCGGCTGCGCGAGGTCAGGGTGCACCATCGCCGTCCAGCCGAAGAAGTCGACGGTCGACAGCCCGATGCCGTCGTGCTCCGTCAGGTGGCGCAGCGCCTTGATGGCGTCGCCCGAGCCGGGCCTCGGCACGCCGAGACTGTCGAGCGCAATGTCCACCCCGTTGTTGATCGCGCGGCCGCGCCACACCGAGTAGATCGTCGCGGCGATGCTGCGTGCGACCTCGGCGCTGGTGGGCGCCACGAGCATGCCGTCGACGTCGGACGCGTCGTAGCCGTTCGCCGAGCCGGTCGGAGTCGTGAAATTCCACGCCCGGAGCCGGCCGATCGCTTCTGCGACGCGCGGGTCGGCGGCCAATGCGGCGAGCGACGCAGGTGCGCCGATGGTGGTCGCATGGTCGAACGCCTGCAGTATGTACGGCGTGAAGAACTCGGCGTCCAGCAGGGTGACGTCCGCCTGGATGGCCTTCATGTCCTTCGCGCTGACTTTCCCTTGCGCGAGCCTGGCGGCCAGTGCCTCGGTGATGCGGCCGGCGCGCGTGCCGAAATCGAACGTGTAGCCGAGGTAGTAGACACCCTGGCCGGACTTGCGCAACTGGTTGACCGGGTTGTTGTCCAGCGTCACGCCGGCCGGGTCGTTGTTGGCATTGACGACGAAGCCGTTGCGGGGATTGAGCGCCTGCGGCAATTCCGAGAACGGCAGCGACTGGTAACCGGTGCCGTTCAGCGGGCCGGGCCTGGGATCCACCAGCCACTCGTTGCCGCCCGTGCCGTTGCGGATGAACCACGGCGGAGACCCGCTGAATGGCAGTCCCGCGCCCGTGAACGCCTGCATGTCCTCGCGCAGCGGCACCTCGCCCGTGGAGAAGTACCCGAGGTTGCCGTCGATGTCGCCGTAGATGAAGTTCTGCGAGCCGGCATCGAAGAACTGGAGCGCCGCCACGAAGTCCCTGACGTTGCGGGCGTAGTTGAGGTAACGGAACGTCTCCAGCTCGCGCGTGGCGCTGAAGCCGGTGTACTGCACGCTGATGGCCGTCCCGGCGCCCGTCGACGGGTCGACATCGAGGCTCACGATCGGGCCGTTGTTACGGCGCGGGATGGTCAGCACGACCGGCGGGATGGCACCACCGCTCGCGGTCGCGAGATTGTCGGGGACATGGTCGCCCACGACGTTGTACTTGAACGTGACCGGGATGACCGTGACGGGCTCGGCGTTGCCCTGGTAGAACGTGACGAACTGCGGCAGACCGCTCGGCAGCGGCGGCAGCGCCTGGATCTGCTCCTGGTAGGTGTCGGTGACGTCGAAGCCGGTCGTCGTCTCTCCCCACGTGACGTACTGGTTTTGGCCCAGCACGA
>DAOMFD010000045.1:7081-13359 GCA_035429605.1 Steroidobacteraceae bacterium
ACCGTGCGCGATCCGGCGACGCCCCACTCGTTGCTGCCGATCTGCTGCTCCGTGCGTTGCAAGGTGTTTTTCAGGAATGGCACGGCCTCGTAGCGGCGCTTCAGGTCGCGCAGCATCCTGCTCGTGGATGCGCCCACACCGACGGTGACCGGCGCCGACCGCGAAGTCGGGGTGGCACTCATCTTTCCGGCGGCCGCGGCCGCAACCTTGCTCAGGCTCCCGATGAACGGCGCGGTGCCGGTCGCGTCAGGCACGCTGGCGGCCGGGTCGAACGGCGCCGACCGGAAGATGTCACCGAAGAACATCGCGTCCGGCAGGTCCGGGTTGATCGGCCCGAGCTTCGCCTGGTACTCGAGGTACTGCAGCGTCGGATCGACGTCGATGTCGAACGACAGCTGGAACGCCAGCGCTTTGCCGATCACGGCGCTGTCGAGCGCCGACCACGGCTGGAACTTCGTGATCTCGAGCGCGCCGTATTGCGCAGGCAGCACGGGATTCTGCCGAACCCAGGCGTTCACGCCGTCGGCGTAGGCCTGCAGCGCCGCCTTCATCTGCGGCGAGTACTTCGCGAGCGAGCGCTCGGCGGCGCGCCGCAGGCCGACCGTGCGCAGCTCGACGTCGCTGCCCAGAGCGGCGGGACCGACCAATTCCGCGAGAGTGCCGCTCGCCTGCCGACGCAGCACGTCGATCTGGAACAGGCGGTCCTGCGCGGTGACCCAGCCCTGCAGGAACAAGGCATCGTGCTCGTCCTGCGCGCGGATGTGCGGCATGCCGTCCACGTCCCGCAGGATGCGCGCGGGACCATGCAGTTCCGGGAGCGCGATCGACTGGTCCTTGACCTGGCCCGGCGGATTGCCGTGGGCCTGTGCGAGGGAAAGGGCGAGTAGCGTGCCGAGCGGCACGAAGGCGGCTTTGCGCATGTGTGTATCCCCTGGTGCGTTATCTGGAGCCGGGCGTCGAGCAACGGCCCTTCGCCGTTTATACGCCGAGGGTGTGCGCGAGGAAACGCCCAATTCGCCCGGAATTTGTCATAACGCCCGCCGGATGAGAGTGGTTCGCGCCCAGCCGATCCCCGTACGCGACGGGGGCTTCGTCACTGTCGCACGGCAGGCCGCGGCATCCACCGCGCGACCAGGATGCCGGCGATCGCGGCGATCGCGACGTCCACCCAGCCGAACGAAGGCTCCGCCGCGCCGAGCTGCAGCATGCTCAGGATCAATGCGAACAGGAAGGTGACGCCGGCGGCCACGTGCGGCACGAGCCCGGCCACGGCGAGCAGCCACGCGAGCGCGACGTAACTGAAGCCTTTCGCCGCCAGGTGGGCCGGTGGCGGAGGATTGCGGCCGATGAAGTCGGCGAGCGCCGGCAGGTCCACCGGCCTGGGCCCGGCATGACCCAGGACCGGCTGCACCGCGGACCAGGCGAGCGACGTGCCGAGGAGCGCCGCGACCAGCATCGCACGCGCGCCGTCCGGCAGCCGGCTCAGCAACACCAGCACCGGCAGCAGCAGCGCGATGGCGGCGAGTTCCGACGCCACGAGCGTGTTGCCGGTCGTCACCATGCGGCCGGCCAGCACGACGGCGATCGCGATCAGGAACGCGTCGACGGCGCGTTGCCGCTGCGCCAGGCTGAACACCGCCTGTGCGACCACCAGCCAGCCGACGAAGTAACGAGCGGTCTCTCCGGGCTCGACGTGCGGTGAGAACAGCGGACGGACGGCGCCCTTGAGCTGGCGCAGCCCGAGGTCCGGCACCAGTGGCCACAGGCGCGCGAGCAGCCAGAGCGCGAGCAACGTGATGACCACGGCTCGCGAGCGCGCGCCGGACACGGCCTGGGGAGTCATGCGCGCGCTGAGCAGGTGCCAGCCCGAGCCGAGCAAGGCGCCGGCGAGCGCGCCGGCGGCATTGAGCGACAGGTCCTTGAGGCTGGCCACGCGCGTCGGCACGGACGCCTGCAGCAGTTCCATGTAGAGCGACAGCAGGCCGCCGGCCAGCAATGCACAGGCGATGCCCGCCGTGCGGCCGAAGCGGGGCTCGACGAGCAGCGCGATGCAGAATCCGAACGGCATGTAGAGCAGCACGTTGTTCAGCATTTCGCCGCGGCCGGCGCGGGCCCACGTCAGCACGTGCATCGCGTCGACGAGCGACGGGCCGTCCGACGCGAAGCGGAACGGATACAGCGATACGTAGACGATCAGCGCGACGACGACCGCGAGCAGCAGCGGGGCGGCGAAATGCGAACGGCTGGCCATCTGCGCAGGCTAGAAACCGATCTTCACGTAGTGATCCAGTAGCAGTGCCGCGAACAGCAGCATCAGGTACCTGATCGAGTAGCGGAACACGGCCATCGGCAGGTGCGCGGGAGCGCCCGCCCGCCGCAGCGCGATCGCGTGGCGCAGGAACCGCGCGCCGAGCAGCACCGCCGCGCCGAGGTAGACGAGTCCCGCCATGCCGGTCAGCCACGGCAGCAGCGTCACCAGGCACAGCAGGATGGTGTAGAGGAGGATGTGCAGGCGGGTGAAGGCCACGCCGTAGGCGACCGGCAGCATCGGGATGCCGGCCTTGGCGTAGTCGTCGCGGCGCGCGATCGCGAGCGCCCAGAAGTGCGGCGGCGTCCACGCGAAGATGACGAGGAACAGCAGCAGCGCGTGCGGATCGACGTGACCGGTGATCGCGGTCCAGCCGAGCACGGGCGGCGCCGCGCCGGCCGCACCTCCGATCACGATGTTCTGCGGCGTGACGTGCTTGAGCCACACGGTGTAGAGCACCGCGTAGCCGATGAGCGAGGCGCAGGTGAGCACCGCGGTCAGGGGGTTGACGAGCCACCACAGCATCGCCATCGACGCCACGCCGAGCACGGCGGCGTAGGTGAGTGCCTGCGCGGAGGTCAGGTGGCCGGTCGGGATGGGTCGCAGCATCGTGCGCGCCATCTTCTGGTCGTAGCGCCGGTCCACGACGTGGTTGATCGCGGCCGCGCTCGATGCCGCCAGCCCGATGCCGAGCGCGCCGAACACGAACGGGCCCGCGGGCGGGAAGCCCGGCACGGCGAGGAACATGCCCACGATCGCCGTGAAGACGATCAACGCCACGACCCGCGGCTTGCCGAGCTCGTAGTAGTCGCGCCAGGTGGCCGGACCCGGTGCGGCGTCGGCGACGGGCGAGTACGGCACGGTCAGGCCACGCGCTTCGGTGTCCAGGCGTACCTGGTGAGCGTGATCACGGCCAGCAGCAGCAGCGCTGCGACGGCGTTGTGCGCCGTCGCGAGTGGCAGCGGGAACGTCTTCAGCACCATCACCGGGCCGACGATCCACTGCGTCACGAGCACGACCGCGACCGCCCCGCCCGCGGCCCGTACCGCACGCGACCGGCCGGTCCGGACGGCCTTCCACGCCAGGAATCCCAGGAGCAGGGCCGTGACGACGGCTCCGAGGCGATGCGTGTAGTGGATGGCGACGCGCGCCGGATGATCGAGGACGCCGCCCTCGTAGTCGATGCCGAGCCCGCGCCACAGCACGAACGCGTCGCGGAAATCCATGTCCGGCCAGTAGCTGGCCTGGCAGGTCGGAAAGTCGGGGCACGCGATCGCCGCGTAGTTCGAACTCGTCCAGCCGCCGAGCATGACCTGCAGCGCGAGCACTGCGAGGCCGGTGACCGCGAGAGTGCGGAGCCCGCGGTCGTTCGCCGACTGCACGGCTGGGGCTGGGTCGAGGCTGAGCCACCACAGCAGGGACATCGTGGTGAGCCCACCGACGAGGTGGGCCGTCACGATCAGGGGTTTCAGCAGCAGTGTCACGGTCCACATGCCGAGCAGCCCCTGGAACACGACGAGCAGCACCAGCAGCGCAGGCAGCCGCACCGGTTGTGCGGGATCCCTGCGGTTCAGGAAGGCGAGGACCGCAATCGCGATGATCGCGAGCCCGAGCGTCGAGGCGAAATAGCGATGCACCATCTCCTTGATGGCCTTGTCCGCCTCGAGTGGCCGGTCCGGGAAGGCGGCATTGGCCTCGGCGCTGTGCTCGACGGCCTGTCCGACCGTCAGGTGCCCGTAGCAGCCGGGCCAGTCGGGGCAGCCGAGCCCGGCGTTGCCGAGCCGGGTCCACGCGCCGAGCACCACGACGCACAGGGCAAGCAGCGCCGCCACGCGGCACAGTCGACGGAACCAGGTCAGCCTCATGGAGTCACCCGATGTGTGAGAGCCGCAGCAGCCTCTGCAGGTCCTTGAGCAGTGCCTTGTCCGGAGCGTTCGCGGGATAGCTCATCATGAGGTTGCCGAGCGGGTCGACGAGGTAGATGCGCCCGGCGGTGCCCGGCGGGCCGTCGCCGTACACCGGCAGCCGCGCGAGCAGGTCCCTGCCGTCCTGACCGCCGAGCATGACCACCACGAGGTCCGGATGCTCGCGCTCGACGAAGTCGTAGTCGTAGTCGCTGCCGTAGATCACGAAGACGCGGCGCACGCGGTCGGCATCCCGGTTGAGCGCCGTGCGCGACTGGCGGGTGAGATACAGGGCTTTGCGGCAGCGCTCGTCGCATGCGCCGTCGCCGATGTAGAGCATCGTCCACTTGCCACGCAGCCAGTGCGCATCGGCGGGCGACCCGCCGGCGACGGCCAGGTCGAACTCCGGCAGCGGGCGCGGCGGGTCGACGAGGTCGCCCTGGCTGGCGCTGCCGCTGGGTCGCCAGGCATGCGGGCCGTAGTAGAGCCAGAACGCGAGCGCGAGCGGAACGAAGAACAGCGCAGCGAGCGCCAGCATCTGGAGCCGGCCGCGTCGCACCGGCATCGGGTCCGGGGTGTTCATGGGTGGTCCTGGGCCTTTGATGTGCGGGGCTGGAGGCCCGTCGCGACGAACGCGACGAGCGCCACCAGCGCGAGCGCGAACCATTGTATCGCGTAGCCGAGGTGACGTTCCGGCGGGACGGCGAGCGACGGCCGCCACTCGCGCTCGTAGCCGTCGGGGTCCCTGGCGTCGAGCAGCACGATGCGCGGTTCCACGGGCTCGCCGAGCGCGGTCTCGAGGTCGGCGACGACCGGGAACAGCAGTACCAGGGGCCAGCCCGACGCCCCGGGCGCGCGCGCCGCACCGACGCGCAGCCCCGGCACGGGCAGCTGGTCGAGTCGGCCGTGCACGGTGCGCGGCACGCCGGTCACCGATACGTCCGGGAGGTGGCCGCGATCCAGGCCCATCGGCACCCAGCCGCGGTCCACGAGCAGCAGTTTCCCGCCGTCGGCGCGCTGCAATGGCGTCAAAACGCGATAGCCGGCCTGCCCGGTGCTGGAGGGCATGGCGTCGAGCAGGATCTGCCGGTCCGGCTGGTATCGGCCGGTGACGGACACGCGCTGGTAGCGCGGGAGTTCGTCGACCGAGGCGACGGTCAGCGGCACCGTACCCGTGTCGCCGCGCTCGAAGGCGTCGATGAGCGCCTGCTTCTCGCGTGACCTGCCGAGCTGCCAGGTGCCCAGCGCGATGCAGGCCGCGAGCATCACGGCGGTCACGATGACCGCCCAGCGCCGGGGGGCGAACGAGCGGCTGCCGAAGTCGACTCTCATCTATAATTGCGCCGTTCCGCCGCGCCGCTGCCGCCCGACATGATCAAGTTCCTCATCGTCGCCACGCTGGCGGCCATCGTCGCAAGCCTGGGCACCGGGCTGTTCCACCTGGTCAAGGACGAAGGCCAGAGCAAGCGCATGGTCAATGCGCTGACGGTGCGTATCGCGCTGTCGGTGCTGCTGTTCGTGCTGCTGTTCATCGCCTGGAGGGGCGGGCTCATCGCTCCGCACGGCATCGGCCGCTGAGCGGCGGGCCGCTCCACGCCTCGAGACGGAACGGCCGCCCGAGGGCGGCCGTCCTGCCTGGCTAGCCGGGCGCCGTCGCAGGGCGACCGTTCGCTCGCGCTACAGCCAGTAGACGAAGATGAACAGCCCGAGCCACACCACGTCGACGAAGTGCCAGTACCACGCCACGCCCTCGAAGGCGAAGTGGTGCGTCGGCGTGAAGTGCCCCTTCATGACACGCAGCCAGATCACGGTCAGCATGATCGCGCCGATGGTCACGTGCAGTCCGTGGAAGCCCGTCAGCATGAAGAACGTCGAGCCGTACACTCCGCTGCCGAGCGTCAGGTTGAAGTGCTCGTAGGCCTCCATGTACTCGTGCGCCTGCATGTAGACGAACAGGAAGCCGAGCAGGAAGGTGAGCCCGAGGAACAGCTTCAGGATGCCGCGATGCCCCGCCTTGAGCGCGTGGTGCGCGATCGTGATGGTCACGCCCGAGGTGAGCAGGATCG
>DAOMFD010000046.1:0-13123 GCA_035429605.1 Steroidobacteraceae bacterium
GCGACTCGACCGGATCCATCGGCAGGTACAGGCCGCGCCCGCCGCGCGCGTGCCACGCCTGCACGGAACCACCCGACCCGGACCTTGCGATGGCCCGCGCAGCATGGGCGGCTTCCAGCATCGCGGGGAGCACGACTTCGTCGGAATACGCGAACCCGGTTTTTTCTCCGGCGAGTGCGCGCACACCGACGCCCTGGTCGATGCTGTGCGCGCCGTCCTTGACGATGCCGTCTTCGAGCGCCCAGGACTCCTCGCGGATCAGCTGGAAGTACGCATCCGCGTAGTCCACCGCGTGTCCCATGACCTCGCCCAGGACGCCGGCGACCCTGCTCTCGTCGAGCCCGGCCGGCGCGAGCAGCGCGCCGCGCGCAAGCGCGAGCGGATCCCGCGCGAGTCCCGACGGGACCAGGGGCTGGCGTGGCGCGAACAGTGCCGGGGGGATGTCGGGTCTCATGCGGTTCAGGCCTGCAGTCGCCGATGGGCGACGGAGGGGAAATTCTGCCTGACCTCGCGCTGCCGCACGAGGTCCAGGTCGGCCGCCACGACCCCGGTGCCCCGTGGCAGGCGGGCGAGCACGCGCCCCCAGCAGTCCACGATCATCGAGTCGCCGTGGGTCTCGCGCCCGTTCTCGTGGAAGCCGGACTGCGCGGGCGCCACCATGTGGCAGAGGTTCTCGATCGCACGGGCGCGCAGCAGCGTCTCCCAGTGCGCCCGGCCGGTCGGCACGGTGAACGCGGAGGGCAGGCAGAACCACTCGGCCCCCATCTCGAGGAGGCGGCGAAACAGCTCGGGAAAGCGGATGTCGTAACAGACGGCGAGCCCGACGCGGCCGGCCGGCGTGTCCACGCACACACAGGCGTCGCCCGGTCGCACGGACGAGGACTCCTGGTAGCGCTCGTCCCGGCCCGGGACCTCGACGTCGAAGAGGTGGATCTTGTCGTAGCGCGCGACCTGGGTGCCCCGCGCGTCGTACACCAGGGAGGCGGCCGCGACGCGCGGCTGCCCCGCGACGCGCAACGGGATCGTGCCCGCGATGACCCAGAGGCGGAGCTCGCGCGCGAGGCCGGACAGGAACTGCTGGATGTCGCCGTGGCCCTCGGTCTCGGCGATCGACAGCTTGTCCGCCTCGGCCATGCCCATGAACGCGAAGTTCTCCGGCAGGGCCGCCACCGCCGCGCCGGCCGAGCTCGCTTCGCGCAGCAGCCGTTCGGCATCGGCGAGGTTGCGCCTCACGTCCGGCGTGGACGTCATCTGGATCGCGGCCACGACCGTCATTGCTTCACGTCCTGTTCCGGCGGCGGGGCGGTCGTCGGGGCCTCGCCGACCTGCGACGAGACACGCTCCACGACCGGGTCCGCCCAGGGTCCCGTGACGTGATAGTAAACGCGCGCCAGCCCCTGCAGCTGCCCCTTGAACAGCTGCGAGATCAGGAACCCGCCGGCCGCGCCGATGGGACCGCCGGCCAGCGCCCCTGCGACGGTCGCCGGCCCCGCCGGGTTGCCGCTCACCACCACCATCTGGTCGTAATCCTCGGTCGCGAGCCCGGTGCGGCCCGCGATGCCGATGTCGACCGCGGGACCCTTGAGCAGCAGGTTCTGCGTGTACGCGTTGCCGTCGCGGATCTCGAAATCGCCGCGCACCGAGTCGAATGCGAGGCCAGCGTCGGTTACATCGTGGAAATCGAGGGACAGTCGCCGGGGCAGCTCGGCCAGGCTCGTGAGGCCCAGCATGCGACCCGCGCCGGGCTTCACGTTGCGCAGCTGGCCGCGGTCGAGCGAGATGCCGAGCGTGCCGTTCAGGTGGGCCAGCACCGAGCCCGTCGGTCCGTCGGGCCAGGACACGCTCGCCCGCGCGGTCGCGCGCTCGGCTTCCAGCGCTCCCGGGATACCCAGCGCCTTCGACGTCGCCCCGAGATTGCTGCTCCGGAGTTCGAGCCCGAGGCGAGTGCGGGAGCCCGAGCCCTCGGCCAGCCACTCGCCCTGCGCCGTGATCGTGGTGTCAGCCGTCGTCGCCGTCGCACCAGATAAACTCAGCCCCATCGCCTCCTTCGTGACACTGGCCACGAGGTGCCCGAAGCGGCGTTCCCCCCAGGCGAAATCGCCGATGTCCATGTCCAGCGCCGGGACCTTGCGCGGGTCAACGGTGGCACTCGCCTGAGATCCCGACTCCGCGGCTGGACGCAGGTGCAGGCGGTCCATGGCGAAGCGGATCGGCGAGCCACCGTGCAGGTCGTCGGGAATCGTCACGTCGCCTTCGGCAAGAGGCCCGCTCACCTGCACCTGCAGTGCCGCCGGCTGCGGCTTCAGTGTGGCGTCCAGCTGCTCGAATTCGAAGCCGAAGATGCGCGCCTTGTCGACGTGCACCTCCGTGGGACCGAGCCATTGCGAGATGGACTCGCCGCCCTTGCCGCCGGTGTCCAGCGCCAGCCACTCGCCCAGGTCGAACGAAGGCCAGTCACCGGCGAAGCGCAGTCCCGGCCGCTCGGGCATGACGAGCGGTCGCCCGTCGAAGCGCGCGATGCCCCGATCGAGTCGCACCCGCCCGTCGGCCCCCTGCGTGAGCTGCAGTCGCACGCGCGCCGGGCCCGACTCGACCGCGATCTCGCTCAGTCCAGACGGCGCAAAGGTCAGTCCGACGTGCGTCGGTCGCGCGTCGGACGGCGCCTTCGGGAACGGCTCCGGAGCGGACACCCCGAGGCCGACGAGGTCACTCGCGATGTCGTAGCGCGACGTCCATTGCTCCGTGCCGCGGTGACGCTCCATGCGTCCCTCGAATTTCCAGTCGGCGGCGCCGGACATGCGGATGCCGGGCGGCAGGCCGATGAATGCCGGCAGGCCGGCGCCCACGCTGTGCCCGCGGCCGTGCATCAGCACCGACGCGTCGACGTCGCGCGTCAGCGGCCCCGGCTCGACGTCGAGCTCGAACGGCCCGTCCAGCATCGAGCCGCGCAGCGTGTGCGCGCGCATCTCGAGGTTGTGCACCTCGAACGTCCCGGTCACGCGTTCCGCGGGCGCGCGCAGCGCCGGGATGCCGACGGTTGCCGAGCGCAGGTTGGTCCGGATCACGAGGTCGTGCGGCTCGTCCGGGAGGGTGGGAAGGTGCAGCTTCACGGAGTAGTCGGCCGGTCCCTGCCCGGTGAGTCCCATGAACTGTCCGCCGAGCACTGCGCCCACCGGACTGCGCTGCACGAATGGCAGCGCACGCGCGAGGTCGCCCGACGCCGTGGCGTCGACCTCGACGACGGCCTCGTGCATGTCCGCGATGCCGACCTCGGCGTGGTCGAGACGGAGCCCGCCGACCTCGCCGCCGTGCATGCGCGCGACGAATCCTGCGTTGTGGAACTCGACGATGCCCTGCCCTTTTTCCAGCGGCGCGAAGCCGGCGAAGTAATCGACCCCGACGCCGCTCAAGGACGCCGTCGCTGTGAAATCGCCCTCGCCGTTCTTGAACGGAAAGTCGTGCACCCGACCCCGGTAGCTCACGTGCCCCGCGTCGACCTGGCCGGCGAGGAAGGCCGGCGCGAGCCAGGAGACGGCACCCGAGCCGAAGCTGCCATAGGGCAGCACCCGGCCCGCCAACGCGACCTCGGCGTGATCCACCTGGATCTCCATGTCGAGGAACGGCGAAATGCCGGGACGCTCGTACCGGTACTCAAAGCTGCCGTGCGCCCGCGCGCCGGGATGCACCACCGCGACGTTGCCCGAGCCAATGACCCAGGCATCACCGTCCCGCTTCCAGTCGACGTCGGCCGATACGGCGACGCCGGCGATCGGCTCGCGGAACATCCTGGGCAGGTCGAACGTGAATGCCTGCGAACGCAATGACAGCCGCCCACCCTGGTCGGTGCCCGACATCACGCCGGTGAATCCGGCGATCCCGGGTGCCGTCCCGGACGCCGAGAACCCGACGCCCTCGACATCGGCGCTCATTGCGAAGCGCGGCGAAGCCCCGGCACGGTCGCGCGACGCCTCGATGCGGAACGTGTGGATTTCGCCCGTCGGGTTGAGTCCGGCCCACCGGTCCAGCGCATGAGGGGCAAACGCCAGCGCGAGTGGCCATACGTCGTGGATTCGCAGGTCCGTCGCCGACAGCGCGGCGTCGAAGGTCGTCGCCAGGTCGCCGCGCCAGCGCACGGAGAAACTGGTGGGAACGACGCCCGGGCGCCCGGACGGGTAGAGCAGGAGCTTCTGTGCCCTGATCGTCCACGTCTCCCCGTCGTGGCGCAGTCGAACCGACCCGCGCAGATTCGGGTACTGCACCTGTGTCGGGCCCGTGTCGGCGGGACGATCGGCGACGGTCGACGTGACGTGCGGCAGGGTCATCGGCGACGCGCCGGCCGGTCGCTCCGGAGCCGACAAGGTCAGCGTGCTCACGGGCGGCGCGGCGCGCGGCGGCAACGCGAGCGACACGTCCTGCAGCGCCAGGTCGAGGCGCGCGTGTGTCAGCTGGCCGCCGGCGAAATGGATCATCGCGTCCACCGCGCCCGCTCCGGCCAGCGGCCGCGCAATCGTGGCCGGAAGGAATGGCGACAGGCCGGCCAGTACTAGACGATCCATCCGCAACTCGAGGCCAGCGTCCAATGCGTCAAAATGTTCAAGAGACCCCTTGAGGTCCCCGTCGAATTCGATCGCGTGTCCCAGCGAGTCGGGCAAGCGCGCCGCACCGGTCAGCGCCGTGCTGTCGTGCTGGCGGCGCAGCTCGAAGTGCAGCTGTTCCAGCGTCACGGGCGCGGCCCTGGTCACCAGGTCGCGGTAGGTCACCGTCGCGTCCGTGACTTCGACGCGACCGGCCGGCAGCCGGTCGAGGTCGAACGGGGGACGATCCAGTGGCCGCTCGTTCTGTCCGAGCAACCGGATGCGCCCATCCTCGAGTCGCACCACCGTCAGCGTCGGCCCCGTGAAGCGCACGCGGCCGGCCACGAGCTCGCCGGTGCGGAACAGGCTCCAGAGGTCCAGTCCGACGCTGCCTTCACGCGAACGGAACAGCGCCTGCGAGCCGTCCTTCTGCAGGATGCGGACGCCGCGCAGCACGACCTCCGGCCCGAACCAGCGCAGGCGCGCGTCGAGGGCGTCGTACTCGACCCGCAGGTCCGTCTGCCGCTCGACCCAGGCCTGCAGGCGGGCGGCGTTCTCGGGCAGCCGGGCGATTGCAAGCCTGAGCGCGCCGATGGCGAGCGCCGCCGTGATCAGCAGGCCCGCGACGATCGCCGCGGTCACACGCCAGATCCGGGCGGCCCGCCCACGCCCGGCCGCGGCGTTCACATGAGCACCACGTCGTACTGGTCGAGCATGTAGAGCGATTCCGTCTGCAGGCGGATCGGCTTGCCGAGCTGCACCTCCAGCTCGCCGAGCGCGGCCGACTCCTCGTCGAGCAGCCGCTCGATGACGTCCTGGTGCGCGAGCACGAGCAGCTGCTGCAGGTCGAACTGCGCGGCCTGCCGCAGGATCTCCCGGAAGATCTCGTAGCAGACGGTCTCGGGCGTCTTCACGAAGCTGCGGCCCTCGCAGGCCGGGCACGGCATGCACAGCTGGTGCACGAGGCTCTCGCGCGTGCGCTTGCGCGTCATCTCGACGAGGCCCAGGGGCGACACTGCCGAGAAGTGCGTCTTCGCGTGGTCCTTGGCGAGCGCCTTCTCGAGCGCCTGCAGGACCTGGCGGCGATGCTCCTCCTCCTCCATGTCGATGAAGTCGATGATGATGATGCCGCCGAGGTTGCGCAGCCTGAGCTGCCGCGCGATCGCCACCGCCGCCTCGAGATTGGTGCGGTAGATCGTCTCCTCGAGGTTGCGGTGGCCGACGTACGCGCCGGTGTTGACGTCGATGGTGGTGAGCGCCTCGGTCTGGTCGATGATCAGGTAGCCGCCCGACTTGAGCGCCACCTTGCGGTCGAGCGAGCGCTGGATCTCCTCCTCCACGCCGTGCAGGTCGAAGATCGGCCGGACGCCCGTGTAGCGCTCGACGCGCGTCTCGAGTCCCGGCATGAACGTCGCCGCGAACTCGCGCATGCGATCGCAAGTGCGCTCGTTGTCCACCAGCACGCGGTCCACGCCTTCGCCGACGAGGTCGCGCATCAGGCGCAGCGCGAGCGGCAGGTCCTCGTGCACGAGCGTGCCCTGCCCGGCCGCGCGCGCCTTGTCCGTGAGCACCTCCCACAGCTTGCGCAGGAACAGCCGGTCGGCCCTGAGCGCCTCCGCCGCGGCGCCTTCCGCAGCCGTGCGCACGATGTATCCGCCCGTGTCGCCCGGCGCGGCGGCGGCGTTCACCGCGTCGCGCAATCGCTGGCGCTCCTCCTCGTTCTCGATGCGCGCCGACACGCCGACGCCGCGCCCGAAGGGCATGTAGACGAGGTAGCGCGAAGGAATGGTGATGAACGTAGTCAGCCGCGCGCCCTTGGTGCCGAGCGGATCCTTCAGCACCTGCACGAGGATGTCGGAACCCTCGCCCACGAGATCCCGGATGTTGTCGGTGCGCGGCGCATCCCCGGAACCCTCGGCATCCGCGGGCTGCACGATGTCCGACACGTGCAGGAACGCCGTGCGCTCGAGGCCGATGTCCATGAAGGCGGCCTGCATGCCGGGCAGGACGCGCGACACGCGACCCTTGTACAGGTTGCCCGTGAGCCCGCGCTTGCTCGCCCGCTCGACGAACAGTTCCTGCAGCACGCCGTTCTCGAGCAACGCGGCGCGCGTCTCGCGGGGACTGACGTTGACGACCATCTCGGTGCTCACTGGGCGCCTCCAGCGATGAGACCCGGCACGGCGGTGAGCAGTTCCCAGGTCTCGCAGAGCGGCAGACCCATCACGCCGGAGTAGCTGCCGGAAATGTGCGTGATGAAGATTGCCGCGCGTCCCTGCACCGCGTAGGCGCCGGCCTTGTCGGCCGGCTCGCCGGTGCTCCAGTACCAGTCGAGCTCGGCCGGCGTGATCGCGCGCATCGTCACCTGGCTGGTGCTCAGCCGCGACGCGCTGCCGGACGCGTGCAGAACCGCCACGGCCGTGTGCACTTCGTGCGTGCGGCCCGCGAGCCGCTTCAGCATCGCGAGCGCCTCGTCGCGATCGGCCGGTTTGCCGAAGATCTCGCCGTCGAGTTCGACCGTCGTGTCCGCGGCGAGCACCGGCAGGCGGCGCGCATCGGTGCCGCGCGACCAGAGCGCCCGGGCTTTTGCCTCCGCAAGCCGTCGCACGTACGCGGCCGGCGCCTCGCCCGCCAGCAGCGACTCGTCGACCTCCGCTGGCCGCGCTTCGTGCGCGACGCCGATCTGCCGCAGCAGTTCGCTGCGCCTCGGCGAGGCGGAGGCGAGGCAGATGACCGGCCGCTGCACGGACTCAGCCCACGGTGACCGTCGCCGCGAGGTGACGCTCGGCCACCAGCGAGTTGCTGATGAGGCAGACCTTCTCCGCACGCTCCATCGCCTGTACCGCCTTCTCGTGATCGGTGCCCTCGGGCACGACGAGCGCGGCCTCGACCTCGATGCGGGTGAACCGGGTCTTGCCCTCGACCCGCTCCAGGGTGCCGCGCACCGAGCATCCTAGCGACTTCCACGCAATCTTCCCGGCCCGCGCGACACCGCGAAAACTGAGCAGGTAGCAGTCCGCGACGGCCGCGCAGAGCAGCGTCTCCGGCGACCACCGGTCGCCCGGCCCGTCGAATTCGGCGGGCGGCGCCGTAGCAAGTGTCGGCAGGCCCGGGGAGGACACCGGCACGTCGCCTTCGGGCGTCGCGCTGGCCTGGACGATGTAGAAGTGAGGATACGGATGCATGCGGGTCTCGCGAAAGCTCGAGAATCCTGCATTCAAACCCGCCGGCCCGGCCGCTGTCCACCGGGCATGCCGCAATCCAGCGGCGGGCCCGGTGCATTGCCCCGTGCAACTCGTCAGGCGCGATGGTACGGCAGGCCCTTGATGACGCTCACGGCCCGGTACAGGGCCTCGGCGACCACGACCCTGGCGAGACCGTGCGGGAGCGTGAGTGCCGACAACGACCAGCGCAGCCGCGCCCGGGCATCGACGTCGGGGGACAGTCCGTCGGGGCCGCCGATGCAGAACGCGAGGGGTTGTCCCTCACCCGCGCGGTCCTCGAGCCAGCGCGCCAGCTGCTCGGTCGAGAGCGACTTGCCGCCGACCTGCAGGGCGACGAGGTGCGCCCGTTCACCCGCAGCCGCGAGCATGCGTTCGCCTTCCTCCGCCACGGCGCGCCGCGGATCGCCGCGCCCGCGCTGGCCGAGCGCAATCTCGAGGAGCTCGAGCCGGTAGTCACCACGCAGGCGGTTCGCGTACTCGGCGAACCCGGCGTCCACCCACGCCGGCATCCGCGTGCCGGCGGCGAGCACTCGCATCAGCATCGCGGTCGGTGCGTCAGGCCGGGGCGCCGGCCTCCCAGAGCTTCTCGAGCGAATAGAACTGGCGCGTGCGCGGCAGCATCACGTGGAGCACGACGTCGTTCAGGTCGAGCAGCACCCACTCGCCGTCCCGTTCGCCCTCCATGCCGTACGGGCGGAATCCCGCCTCCTTGCAGCGCTGCACGACGCGGTCGGCGATCGACTTGACGTGCCGGTCCGACGTGCCGCTCGCGACGACCATCGTGTCCGTGATGTCGGTCAGGCCACGGACGTCGAGCGCCTTCACGTCCACGGCCTTCATGTCGGCGAGCGCGTCGAGCACGACCTCCCTGAGCGTCGGCTTCGCCGCCGCGCGAGCCGCCTTCTTACGCGGCCGCTTCACCGGTCCGGCGGTCGAACTCGCTGCCCTGGTCGTGGATCGTGTCTTCGCTCGCTTCGCTGTCATGCTCACCTCGTGGTCCTGCGGGAGTAACAACCTGTCTCGCGGATGATGTCGCGCACGGCGTCGGGCACCAGGTAGCGCGGGTCGCGTCCGCTCACGATGATGTTGCGCAAATCGGTCGAGGAGATCTCGAGCTGCGTGACCGGGTGCACGAAGATGCGGCCGGCGTCCTGTTCGTGCAGGTCGGTGACGCGACTCGTGCCACGCTCGGCCAGCAGTGCGCCGAGCGCACCGTCCGTCGGCGCTCGCCAGCCCGGGCGGTGCGCGACGGCCACGTGCGCGAGCGCCAGCAGGTCCCGCCAGCGGTGCCACAGGTGCAGGCCGAGGAATGCGTCCATCCCGACGACCAGGCAGATGGGCCGCCGCGGCGCCTCGGCGCGCAGTTCGCCGAGCGTCACCACCGTGTACGAGGGCCCCTCGCGGCGCACTTCGCGATCGTCCACCGTGAATCCGGGCTGGTCGGCGATCGCGGCCTTGACCATCGCGAGCCTGAGCGCCGCGTCCGCCAGCGGCACGTCGCGGTGCGGCGGGTTGCCCGCCGGCACGAAGCGCAGTTCCGACAGGCCGAGCACCTGCTGCAGCTCGAACGCCGTCCGCAGGTGGCCGAAGTGGATCGGGTCGAAGGTGCCGCCGAAGACGCCGATGGGGCTCATGCAGCCAGCTTGAGGCCGGCGATCCTCGCGACGAGCCGCTCGATCTCGACCCAGGCGTCCCCGCGCAGGCTGCCCTTGGCGACACGGTCGGCCCGCGCGGCGGCCGCGAGCAACGCATCGATGCGCGGGCGGTCGAGGCGCGACAACGCGGCCTTGATCGGGCCCTGGCGATTGGACCACACCTGCTCGGCGCGAAACGCACTGTCCAGCGAGCGCTCGACCGCCATGCGCTGCGTGACGCGCGACAGCGCACGCAGGTCGTTCACCAGCGCCCAGAGCACCAGCGGCGGCTCCCGTCCCTCGGCGCGCAACCCGGCGAGGATGCGCAGGGCGCGCTCGGCCTGCCCCGCGAACGTGGCCGCGGACAGCTCGAACACGTCGAATCGGGCGCTGTCGGCGACGAGCTGCGCGACGTCCTCCACGCCCAGCGACGACGCTGGCATGAGCAGCGCGATGCGTTCGACCTCCTGCTGCGCGGCGAGCAGGTTGCCCTCCACACGGTCGGCCAGCAGCTGCGCTGCGTCTGGCTCGATGCGCACGCCGTTGCGGGCGAGACGCTCGCGAATCCACGCTGGCAGCGCATTGCGCTCGACGGGCTGCGTCACGACGAGCACGCCGTGCTGCTCGAACGACTTGACCCAGGCGGCGCCGAGCGGCTTGCGGTCCAGTTCGCCCGCGACCAGCAGCAGCGTGTCGACCGGCGGGTGCTCGGCGAGGGTCGCGAGCACGCGCTGCGCCTCGGCATCCAGGGCCGCGGCGAACTTGATCTCGACGAGACGGCGCGACGCGAACAGCGAAAGGTTGGCGGAACTCGCGAGCAGCGCGTCCCAGTCGAAGCCGCGCTCGACGAAGTGCACCTCGCGATCACCGTAGCCGGCTTCCCGCGCGGCGTGACGAATGGCAGTGCACGCCTCTGCGATCAGCAGCGGCTCGGCTCCGGTCACGAGGTATGCGCCACGCAGCCCGCGCCCGAGGCTTGCGACCAGCGCGTCGGGACTCGTCCTCACTGCCCGGGGCGGCTCATGCGCTCGAAGCGGCGGCGCAACCGGTGGCTGGCTTAGGCATGCGCCCCGATTATGCAGCGTTGGCCTGCGGCATGCCAACGGCAGCACCGGGGCGCGGCCTACCCCCACCCCACCCTGCCGCGCGGCTAGAATCCGCGCATGAGCACCCGTCGAACTAACGCGGCACGCCGCAAGCATTACCCCCCGATCGAGCCCTATCGCAGCGGCTGGCTGCGCGTCTCGCCGGTCCACGAGATCTACTGGGAGGAATGCGGCAACCCGCGGGGCAAGCCGGCCGTGTTCGTGCACGGCGGCCCGGGCGCCGGCTGCGGCGCCGAGTCGCGGCGCTTCTTCGATCCCCGGCGCTACCGCATCGTGCTGTTCGACCAGCGCGGCAGCGGGCGCAGCCGGCCGCACGCCAACCTCGAGGACAACACGACCTGGCACCTGGTGGCCGACATGGAGCGCCTGCGCCGGTTCCTCGGTATCGAGCGCTGGCTGGTGTTCGGCGGATCCTGGGGCTCGACCCTGGCCCTCGCCTACGCTGAGAAGCATCCCTCGCGCGTCACGGAACTGGTGCTGCGCGGCATCTTCATGCTGCGCAAGTGGGAGCTCGACTGGTTCTACCAGGACGGCGCGGGGGCGATATTCCCCGACCGCTGGGAGGCGTACCTCGCGGCGATCCCGAAGCGCGAGCGCGGCGACCTCGTGGGCGCGTACTATCGCCGCCTCACGAGCCCGCATCGAGCCACCCGCGTGCGCGCGGCGCGGGCCTGGTCCATCTGGGAGGCGGCAACGAGCTACCTGCACGTCAACGAGGCGAACATCGCGCACTGGGGCGAGGAAGACTTCGCGGTCGCCGTCGCCCGCATCGAGTGCCACTACTTCGTCAACAAGGGATTCATGCGCAGCGAGGACCAGTTGCTGCGCGGCGTCAACCGGATCCGGCACATTCCTACCGTGATCGTGCAGGGCCGCTACGACGTGGTCTGCCCGATGCGCACCGCCTGGGACCTGCATCGTCGCTGGCCCGAGGCCGACTTCCGCGTCGTGCCCGACGCCGGGCATTCGGCGCACGAGGCCGGAAACACGCACGAGCTCGTCAGCGCGACCGACCGTTTCGCGAATGCTAGAGCGAGGCCAGCCGGCGCAACACGAGGTCGGCGAGGTCGCCGGCCATCGCCTGGCGCAGGATCGCCTCCTCGCGGTTCTTCGCGAGCAGGTCGGGCTCGCTGAAGGTGTAGCTGCGCGTGAGTTCGATCTCCTGCGGCGGCACCGCCTGCTTGTCGCCTCGATCGATGGAATACCCGATCACGTAGAAGACCTGGTACTCCTGCGGGGTGTCCCGTCCGGTGACCGACAGCACACGACGGCCCGTGCGGTCCTGCGCGACGCGGACGACTGCATCCGCCTCGGCCGCCGACGGGGCCTGCGTCGCGCCGGCGGCACGCAGCGCGCGCCCGAGTTCCACCGCGAATGGCGACAGCTCGTCGCTCGTTGCGACGTACACGGACTTCACGTTCTCAGGCAGCGCGAGCGCGCCCTTCAACTGGAAGCCGCAGCCAGCGGCGGTCACCGCTGCAAGGATTCCGGCGAGAATTCCCGCACGCGACACGTTCAGACCACCACGTTGGCGAGCTTGCCGCGCACGTAGACGAACTTGCGCACGGGCTTGCCTTCCATGAACCGCTGAACATTGACGTCCGCGAGAGCTGCCTCGCGCACGGCCGCCTCGTCCGCGTCGGCCGGGACCGCGACACGGCCACGCAGCTTGCCGTTGACCTGCACCACGACCTCGATGGTATCGCGCTCGAGCGCCTTCGGGTCGACCTGCGGCCAGCGCTCGTCAACGACCGCGCCCGCGTGCCCGAGTTCGCGCCACAGCACGTGGCAGGCGTGCGGGACGACCGGCGACAGCACCAGCACCACGGTCTCGAGTGCCTCCTGCACCACGGCCCGGCCCTGCGGCGAGCCGTCCTCGAAGCGCGCTACCGAGTTCATCAGTTCCATGACGGCGGCAATGGCGGTGTTGAACGTGCGCCGGCGGCCGATGTCCACGGTCACCTTCGCGAGCGTCTCGTGCACCTGCCGGCGCAGGTCGCGCTGCGCGGTCGTGAGGGCGGCCACGTCGACGGGCCCGGCGGTCCCGCCGCCGACGTGCTGGTGCACGGCCTTCCACAGGCGCTTCATGAAGCGGAAGGCGCCTTCGACGCCTTCGTCGGACCATTCGAGCGACTGTTCCGGCGGAGCGGCGAACATCATGAACAGGCGCGCCGTATCCGCCCCGTACTGCTCGACCAGCGCCTGCGGATCGACGCCGTTGCCCTTCGACTTCGACATCGTGCCGATGCCGCCGGACTCCACCGGCTGGCCGTCCTCGCGCAGCACCGCGCCGATCCGCGCGCCGTTTTCACCCAACCGGACGTCGACCTCCGCTGGGTTGTAGTACACGACGCGCCCGGACGCGGGTTTGCGGAAGTAGATCTCGTTCAGCACCATGCCCTGCGTGAGCAGGTTCGTGAACGGCTCCTCGATCGCGGTGAGGCCGAGGTCGCGCATGACGCGCGTCCAGAACCGCGAGTAGAGCAGGTGCAGGATCGCGTGCTCGATGCCGCCGATGTACTGGTCCACCGGCATCCAGTACGCGGCGCGGTCGTCCACCATCGCCCGGTCGTTGCCCGGACTCG
>DAOMFD010000047.1:0-13014 GCA_035429605.1 Steroidobacteraceae bacterium
CGGCATTCCCGGATCGTTATCCCGTCCTGCTCGAAAGCGTCGGTGGCGGATTGCCGCTCGGGCGCTACGACGTGCTGCTCTGCCTGCCCGGCGAGCAACTGGTCCAGGCAAGGAATGGACGCCTGCGCGGGCCATCTGGTCGTGGCCACGAGCGCTTCCTGGACGCGCTGGACGACTGGTGGCAGGTCGACCGGGAGTCCCGTCCCACGGTGACAGGCACGCCGTTCGCCGGAGGCTGGTTCCTCTACGCCGGTTACGAACTGGCCGACGAGATCGAACCGACGCTGAGGCTGCCGCGGTCGCGGCACGTGCGCGCCGTCGCCTGGCGCATGCGCGGAGCGGTCGTGCGCGACCGCGCAACCGGCGCCCTTGGATTTCACACCGAGGACGGCCGCGCGGATGCGCTGCAGCGGCAGGTCAGTGCGGACCTCGCGCGGCTCGTGGAACCGGCGCCGTTTCCGCAGGCGCTCGTCGAAGGTGCCGTCGACGAGGAGGACCCTCGGGAATTCACCAGCGGGGTCGCCGAGGTACTCGACGCGATAGCGCGCGGCGACGTTTACCAGGCCAATCTCTCGCGTGGGTGGTCGGCTCGCCTGGCCCAGGGCGCGACGGCGGCGCACGTCTACGCAAGGCTCAGGGCCGCGAATCCCGCTCCCTTTGCCGGCATTGCGGCATTGCCGGGATTTTCACTGTTGAGTTCCTCGCCGGAGCGGTTGCTGGCTGTCCGCGACGGCGTCGCCAGCACCCGCCCGATCGCGGGCACGCGGCCGCGGGGCCGGACGTCCGCGGCCGACGCGTCGCTCAGGCAGGAACTGGTCCTGAACGAGAAGGAGCGAGCCGAGCACGTCATGCTCGTGGACCTGGAGCGCAACGACCTCGGCCGCATCTGCAAGGGCGGCACGGTGCGCGTCGACGAGTACATGACGGTCGAGTCGTACGCCACGGTCCACCACATCGTGTCCAACGTGCGCGGCGACCTGCGCGACGGCGTCACGCCCGGACAGGCGATCGCGGCGGTCTTTCCGGGCGGCACGATCACGGGATGCCCCAAGATCCGCTGCATGCAATTGCTGGCCGGGCTGGAGCGCGCGCCCCGCGACGCGTATACGGGATCCATGGGATACCTGGGACTCGACGGCTCGCTGGACCTCAACATCCTGATCCGCACGCTCTCGTTGGCGGGCGACCGCATCGACTTCCGGACGGGCGCCGGCATCGTCGCGGATTCGCAGCCGGAGGCGGAACTCGCCGAGACGCGGGCGAAGGCGCGGGGCATGCTGCGTGCCCTGGAGGGACGGGAATGATCGGACGGCGACTGGTGAATGGGTCGGAGACGGCCGGCATCGCGGCGGATGACCGTGGCCTGCAATACGGCGACGGATTGTTCGAGACGATGGCCGCCACGGGCGGCCGCATCCGGCATCTCGAGCTGCACCTGGCGCGACTGGAGGAGGGCTGCCGAAGGCTGCGCATGCCGATGCCGGCGGCCGGCCTCGTCGAGGACGAGTGCGCCCGCGTGCTCGAGGGCCTGGGCACCGGCACGGTGAAGCTCACGCTGACGCGCGGCCCGGGACCCCGTGGCTACCGGCCGCCCCCCGAGCCGTCGCTGACTCGCATCGTGGTGTCGTCGGCAGCTCGCCCACGGGGCGACGCGCTCCCGCCGCTGACGGTCCGGATCTGCGAGACGCGCATGGGACTGAACCCGGCGCTCGCCGGCCTGAAGCACTTGAATCGCCTCGAGCAGGTCATGGCCTGCGCAGAATGGGACGACCCGGCGATCGGCGAAGGACTGATGCTGGCTAGCGACGGTCGCCTGGTCTCGGCCACCGCGGCCAACGTGTTCCTGGTGGAGGCTGGGCGCCTCGTCACGCCGGACATCCGTGATTGCGGAGTCGCCGGCGTCATGCGCCAGGTGGTGCTGACGGCGGCGGCGGAACTCGGCCTGCCGCACGCGATCGAGGACGTGCATCCCGACCGCCTGCAGTTCGCCGAGGAGGTGTTCGTGACCAACGCTGTGGTCGGCATCCGGCCCGTGGCGGAACTGGTCGGCGGACGGAGCTGGGAGGCCGGCGAGGTCACCCGGGTGCTCATGGCACACACAGCGTGACGCGCGGCCGGACCATTGCGCTCGTCCTGGCGGGCCTGGTCGCCGCATCTGCGCTGGCCGGGTACGCGGGCTGGGTGTCGCTCGAGCGCTGGCTCGACCGGCCCATGGCGATCCCGGGCGGTGAGTTCACGGTCGAGATACCGAAGGGCCGGCCACTCGCGCGTACGACCCAGGAACTCGCATCGCTCGGTGTCCTGGACCACCCGCGGCTGCTCGCGGCGTACGCCAGGCTGACCGGCGCGGACGCGCGCGTGCGCGCCGGCGAGTACGCCGTGCCGGCCGGGACGACTCCTCGCCGGCTGCTGGCGCTGTTCGAGTCCGGTGCCGTCGTTCACCACTCGATCACGCTCGTCGAAGGCTGGACGTTCCGCGACCTGTTGAGTGCCCTCGAGCGCGATCCGCTGCTCGTCCACAAGCTGTCGGGCCAGGACGATGCGGCGGTGATGCGCGCCCTCGGAGAACCGGGAGTCGCGCCCGAGGGGCTGTTCTTTCCGGACACGTACCTGTACGACAAGGGCACGACGGATGTCGCGATCCTCCAGCGCGCGAGGCAGCGCATGCGCACCGAGCTCGCGTCGGCCTGGGACGCGCGCGCCGACGACTTGCCGATCGACGATGCCTACCAGGCGCTGATACTCGCATCCATCGTCGAAAAGGAGACTGCACTGTCGTCCGAACGGCCGCGCATCGCCGGCGTCTTCGTCCAGCGCCTGCGGCTCGGGATGCGTCTGCAGACGGACCCGAGCGTGATCTACGGGCTCGGTCCCGGGTTCGATGGCAACCTGCGCAAGGCCGATCTCGAGCGCGACGGGCCGTACAATACGTACACGCGGGCCGGACTGCCGCCGACGCCGATCGCAATGCCGGGAGCGGCGTCGCTCGCAGCGGCGGTCAGGCCCGACGAGCGCGGCGAGATCTATTTCGTGGCGACGGGCCTGCCGGACGGCAGCCACGAGTTCTCGCGGACGCTCGCGGAGCACGACCGGGCGGTGGCGCGTTACTTGAAGCGATACCGGGACCAGACAGCGGGGCCGTGAATGGCGGGCAGGTTCATCACCTTCGAGGGCGGGGAGGGCGTCGGGAAGTCGACGCAGATCGCACGCGCCGCGGACTGGCTGCGCACGCGCGGCCGGGAGGTCGTCCTGACCCGTGAACCGGGCGGGACGCCGCGCGCGGAGCGGTTGCGCCGCATCCTGCTCGAGCACGATGACGAGCCGATGCCCGGTGCGTGCGAGCTGCTGCTCATGTTCGCTGCCCGCGCCACGCACCTCGAGAACCTCGTGCGCCCCGCGATCGCCCGCGGCGCGTGGGTGCTCTGCGACCGCTTCACCGACGCGACCTACGCCTACCAGGGCGGCGGCCGCGGCGTCCCGGAGTCACGCATCGCCGCACTCGAGGAACTCGTGCAGGGCGGATTCCAGCCGGACCTGACGCTGCTGCTCGACGTCGCGGTCGACGTCGGACTGGCGCGCGCCAGCGCCCGCAACGGGCATCGTGGTCCGGACCGCTTCGAGAAGGAACGACTCGAGTTCTTCGAGCGCGTGCGGGCCGCCTATCTGGAGCGAGTGCATCGTCATCCCGGGCGGATCCGGGTCGTCGATGCAGGCGGCACGGTCGACGAGGTCGAGCGCGCCGTCCGGCGCCATCTCGAGGCCCTGCCGGGAGCCGCGTGATGACCGACGAATCCGCGGACACCACGCCTGCGCTGCCGCTCGAGATGCTGCCGTGGCACGAGGCGGCGCGGCTGCGTCTCGAGGCGGCGGCCGCCTCCGGCAGGATGCCGCATGCCGTGCTGGTGCACGGCCCGAGCGGCGTCGGCAAGGAGCGGTTTGCCGGCGCCGTGGCGGCGGCACTGCTCTGCGCGCAGCGCGGCGATCGCTTCGCAGCCTGCGGAGCTTGCCCCGAGTGCGCGCTCGTGCGCGCGGGCTCTCATCCGGACCTGCACTGGCTGCGGCCAGCGGCGGAGAAGAAATCGACCGGAGTGGACCAGGTTCGCGAGACGTGCGAGCAGCTCGGCATGACGAGCATGCGCGGCGGGTTCCGCGTCGCGATCGTCGCGCCGGCCCAGGCGATGACCACGAGCGCACAGAACGCGTTGCTCAAGACGCTCGAGGAACCTGCGGCGCGCACGCTGCTCGTGCTGGTCACGTCGCGTCCTTCGGCGCTGCTGCCGACCTTGCGCAGCCGCTGCCAGCGGCTGGAGATCGCATGTCCTCCGGAGCAACAGGCTGCCGGCTGGCTCGAGCGCGAAACCGGCGCGCCGGTCGCGGACGGCCTGCTCGAGCTCGCCGGCGGGGCTCCGCTGCGCGCGCTCCAGATCGCACCGCACTACGGCGCACTCGACGCACAGATGACGGAGTTACTGGCCGGGCTGCTCGCCGGGCGGAGCGAGGCGTGCGCCGCAGCGGCGGACATGATGGGCGAGGGCCTGCCCGTGCGTCTCGACTGGCTGGAGCGATGGCTGGGGCGGCTCGTCCGTGGCCGCGCGGGATCGAACGCGACGCGCCTCACGGTTCGAGGGGGCGCCGTGTTGCAAAGGGCAGCCGCGGAAGTGAACATAAGCGCCGCTTTCCGCATCGTGGACCGTGTCCGCGAGGTCCGCCGCCTCCTCGAGGGGTCCGCGGCCCCGCAGCTGCTGGTCGAGGCGCTGCTCGTCGACGTCGCCGCCGCGCTGGGAAGCAGAGGAGTTGCACGATGGCCGTGACGAGGCAACCGAACAAGCCGGGGCTGCTGACGCTCACCATCAAGGACAAGAGCGCGCTGTACCTCGCCTACATGCCATTCGTGAAGAACGGCGGCCTGTTCATTCCCACCAGCAGCAATTATCGCCTCGGCGACGAGGTGTTCATGCTGCTGAACCTCATGGGCGAGGACGAGAAGCTCCCGGTCGCCGGCCGCGTCATCTGGATGACGCCGAAGGGCGCGCAGGGCAAGCGCACGGCGGGGATCGGCGTCCAGTTCAGCGAGCAGGATCGCGGCAATACGCAGCGCAAGATCGAGGCCTACCTCGCCGGCGCGCTCGGCGGGGACAAGCCGACCCACACGATGTAGCGATCAGCCGACGGCGTTCAACGCGTCGGCCAGGTCCGTCGTGGCGAGGCCGCCGCGCAGCACCGAGGTGTCGAACCCGCGTTCGCTCAGCAGGTAGGCGGCCGCAGAGCTGCGCCGCCCGTTGTCGCAGCAGACGACGTAGGGCACGGACGTGTCCAGGGACTTGAGCTTCAGCCGGATGAAGTACAGCGGCACGTTGAGGGCATTGTCGAAGTGACAGTGCTCGTACTCGCTCGGCAGCCTGACGTCCAGCCACTGGCCACCGCCGGCAACGATGCGCCGCGCCTCGGTGTAGTCCACCCAGCGCAGCATCGGCTCATTCAGCAGCGAGTTGAAGTCTTCCTTGCCGAGGCGCATCAGGGTGCCGTCGGTGAGCATGGTGACCGTTGCGTTGCGGGGCGCGCCGGAGACGAGAGCTTCCTCGCCGAAGGTGTCGCCCATGCCCAGTTCCGCGAGCTTGATGCCCTCGCGGTTTAGCGGCGTCTCGCGCGTCACGGCACAGCGGCCGCTGACGATCACGTAGAAATAGTCGCCCTCGTCGCCCTGGCGGACGATGGTCTCGCCGGCCGTGAACTCGACGCGCTGCATGCGCATGAACACAGCCTGCAGATTCGCTGGCGGAATCCTGTGGAAGGCGCGGCTCTGCAGCAGCACCGTCATCCAGTCGCCACCGGACCCGGCCGCGTTCAGGTCGCCCACCTCGTAGGTGCCGGTCTGGTCCCACGTGATCAGGACGTCGAGCAGGTCGCTGTCGATGGCGAGGTATTCGATGCGGTCCGTGGCGACCCGCGCCGTGCAACGGCGGGGGAGGATCGGCGCGAGCGGGTGCCGCGCGTCCTGCGTCCCGCCCTTCACCGAGCCCACGATGCGGCCGTCGGTGAGGTAGTCCACCGCCCCGGAGACCAGATAGATCGTGCGCTTGTCGGTGTCGCCTTCCTTGAACAGCACGCGGCCGTGACCCAGCTCGCGCAGCGTGGTCTTGCGGGCGAGCGCGCGCAGGTTCTCGTTCTTCAGACCGTCGAGCGGCGAGAAGGAACGCAGCAGCTTGGGGTCGAGGGTCGAAGTCTCGGTCATCGCGTCGCTCGGCGTCGCGCCGACCAGGGATTCCCGGGCGCTTCTTCCATGGCCCGGCATCGTATCACAGGCGCCCGGTCCTCCATTCGCCTTCAGGCCGCCGCGCGCTGGCGGCCCTCGACGCGGAATTCGCAGATCAGGGGGCGATGGTCGGAGTAGCGCACGTCCGCCACGGAGAACGCGTCGATCACGATGTCGCGCGTGTGCAGGATGAAGTCGAGTTCCATGCGCGGCCGCCGTGCCGGGTAGGACGGCACGCGATCGCGGTTCGCGCTCTTCAAGCCCGCGGCCTCCATGAACAGCGCCATCTCGTGCTCGCCCCAGAACGTGTTGAAGTCGCCGGCGACGATCACGGGCTTGCGCGAGGCGCGGACCAGCTCGAAGAGGTGCCTGAGTTGCGTCTGGCGGTGACGGAACTTGAGCGACAGGTGCACGAGGAACACGCAGAGCTCGTCGAGCTCGAGCTCGATGATGAGCCGCTTGATGCCGGTCTCGAAGTAATGGAAGCGCTCGCCCTCGACGCGCGGCGCGGCGAGGAAGGCGTTCGCCTGCTTGTTCACGATCGGCACGAGGGTATTGAGCGAGTTCGTGCCGTACTTGCACTGGTAGGTGGAGTAGTGGCCCAGGGACTCCGCGATCACCTCGGCCTGGTTCACGCGGCCCGAGCGGATCGAGCCCGTATCCACCTCGACCAGGCCGACGATGTCCGGGTCGACCGAGCGGATGAATCGCGTGATGCCCTCGAGGACGCGCGGGTTGCTGCGGAGGTAACCCGCCCCGGGGACCGGAAGGTGGAAGGCGGCGCCCGTGCCGGTGGCGTAGCGGATGTTGTAGAGCAGAAAGCGCATGGACGTCGCAATCTTATCGGGCCGTGCCCGGATCCGATACGGCGCTGGTAGACTAGGCCGCCCAGGAGGAGGCAAGCCGCTCCCGCCCGGGACGGAGGTACCGTGAGCAGCGTATCCCAGCAAAATCCGATCCGCCTGTTCGTCTGCCATGTCTGGGTCGAGGACGACGACTACCAGCGCGTGTTCGAGTACCTCGAGAGCGCGCCCAGGTTCTATTACAAGAACACGAGCACCCCGGGCGACCGTCCGTCGGGGGATCGTGAAGTGCTGCGCGAAAACCTGCGGCGCCAGATCGTCGAAGCCGAGATCGTGATCATGCCCGCGTCACTCTACCGCCGGCACCACGACTGGGCGGAGTTCCAGCTGCATTGCGCCAAGGCGTTCGACAAGCCCGTGGTGGTGCTGGAACCGTTCGGCTCGCACGACACGATTGCGCCGGCCGTGCTGGAGCTGGGTGACGAGGTCGTGCCCTGGGACTTGCGGCAGATCGTGGATGCGATCAAGCGCCAGGCGCGTCACGAGGAGACGACGCGTTACGACGTCATCGAGTTCAAGCTGGACTGACGCCGGCGCGACTATTCGTCGCCGACGAGCCGCAACTGCCTTGAGAGCGCGGGCGAAGGTTCGGCCTGGCGACCCGCAACGTTGACGTAGAGGTCCAGCATCGCCGATGCGTGCTGGCTCGCGTCCGCTTCGGACATCTTCCTTATCGTCACTTCGACCGCACCGAGTCCGCCGGCCGGCTGCGCGGTGCTCAGTGCCGACTCGAGCGCGCGATAAGAGACCGCGAGATCGTCGGGTAGTGCGTCGACTTCCATGTCACGCAGGTGCTGCAGGTACGCCGCGCACAGTCGCTGCTTGACCGGACCCGGTCCGACGAGCAGTTCGGCTGCGTCGCGCAGGCGTCGCATGCACGCTTCACTCGCATCCGGTTTCTGAGAAATAAAATGCTTTGAAATCATTTAGATATGATGCATTTCAAAAACAATCCTACCGCGCGCGGGCGCGCGGCACCGTGATCCGCCCGTTTCCGGCGAATATACGCCGAGATCTCGCCAATACAAGCGGTTGCGTCATTTTTCTCGGAAGCTCGGCAGCCCATGCACGAGCTTGGGGCGATATGAGTCACTGCCGGTGGTGCGCCCGGAACTCCGCTGGAGTCGTCGAATGAGCCGCGCGGAAGCTTGCGGTCAGGTGGCTCTGCGAACTGAAGCCGCATTCTTCTGCGACACGCGAGATGGGCATCGAGGACTGGGTGAGGAGCTTGCGGGCGAGGTCGAGCCTTGCCGCGAGGACGTAGCGATGCGGGGGGACGCCCACGGCGTCGCGGAAGATGCGCGAAAAATGGGCGAGGCTGACGCCGGCGCGCACCGCCAGGGCCGGAGCGGACAGGTCCGCAGCCACGTTCGCGTGGATGTGGTTCAGCACGGCCTGCAGCCGCGAAAAATGCACGTGCCGCGGGTTGATGCCGCGCGTACCGGGTGTCACGAGCGCGCGGTAAGTCTGCTCGATCATCACCGCGGCCAGCTGTTCCATGAAGACGGCGTCGGCGCCCGGCCCTTTCTGCAGTTCGCCCACCAGCTGCAACGCCGCCGCGCCCACCAGGGAGTCGCCGAAGCTGACCGGCTCTCCGCGTGATCCAGCGAGCATGGCGAGGCTCTGCATGCTCTTGCTGGCAGGCTCGAGGAAGTAGAACACCGCGAAATCGACGGTTCCCGAATAGTGCCAGTGCGTGGCGGTCGCGCCCGGGACCAGCAGCGACTGGGTTGGCAGATTCATGCTGCGCCACCGGCTGGGATCACCCTCCCGCACGCGCCCGCCGCCGAACTGGACCACGAGGGCCGCGGCCAGGTTCATGGCCGACACCGTTCGCTCGATGTCCTGATAGATATAGCGCTCCGCGAACAGCGGCGTAGGCCCCGGGATGCGACCGGCCACGATCGGCTGATGCCCCAGGTCCTTGCGTACCTTGAACCAGACCGGTCCCGCCATGCGTCCGCCTGGGTTGAGCGATTTCTGATAAAGATACGCGCATTCCCTGAAAGCCGCCACGGAGCGCGCGGGTACAGAATCCGCGCACTTATCGGCGTGACTGGGGAGACCGCGATGATCAAGCTGAAGTCGAAGCTGACCCTGCCGGCCGTCGGCCTGACAGGATTCGAGCTGCCCCTGACCGAAGAAGAGGCGGCGGTGCAGGCCGGAGTGCATCGCTTCGCCAAGGACGTGCTGCGCCCACTGGGCGCCGAACTCGACAGGATGACCGCGGAGGAGGTGATTGCCCCAGGCTCGCCCTACTGGAGCGTGTTCCCCGAGTTCGCGAAACTCGGGCTCGACCCGGCCATGATGAGCGAGTTGCCTCCGGAGGTCGCGATCCGCCTGGAGTCGCTGATCCTCGAGGAACTGTCGTGGGGCGACGCTGGCCTCGGAGTCACGCTGGCCGTGGCCGGTTTCCCGCTGGAGATGGCGGCGTCGCTCGGCAACAAGGAACTGGTCGATCTGTGCACGGGCCGGATCGGCTGCTGGATGATCACGCACCCGGACAAGGGCAGCGACGTGCAGGTCTTCGACATGGCGCGGGAATGGCCCGCCGGCCAGCCGGGGAACAAGGGCAACATGTGGGGCAAGGTGCAGGGGGACGAGATCGTCATCAATGGCCAATGCTCGGCGTGGGTGTCTAACGGCGCCGTCGCGCAGATGGCACTCGGTTACATCGGGGCCGAATACGACGGGAGCTTCTTCGAAAAGGACGGCCGCCCGCATGGCATGACGGTGTTCATCCCGCTCGACCTGCCGGGGGTCTCGAAGGGCAAGCCGCTGGACAAGATCGGCCAGCGGTCCCTGCCGCAGGGCGAGATCTACTTCGACAATGTCCGTATCCCGAAGCGCTTCGGGGTCGCGCTCCGCGACGAGTACTACGGCAACGTGGCCTCGGTCTGGTCGTTCGCCGGGACAGCCATGGCGCAGGGATTCACGGGAGTGGCGCGTGCCGCCTTCGAGCTCGCGCTGCAGTACTGCCACGAACGCAAGCAGGGCGGCAAGCTCCTGATCGATCACCAGCTCACGCGGTATCGGCTCGGTGACATGCTGCGCCGAGTGGAACTCTGCCGTGCCGTGGCACGGCGCTCGCTGGCGTATGCACGGCTGTCGCCGCAGAGCCACCCGTACGTCACGGCCGCGGGCAAGGTGACGGTGACCCAGGAAGCGATGAAGGTCGTGGACGAGGCACTGCAGCTCTTCGGTGGAGCCGGCACCTCCCGCGAGTACCCGATCGAGAAGCTATACCGGGACACGCGCGCCGCGCTGATCGAGGACGGCGAGAACTACGTGCTGACGATGCGCCTTGGTCTGCTGGCACAACAGCTTTACGCGGAGGGCTGGGCACAGGCTTAGCAACGTCCGATCCATAAACCACCTGGCCGGGGCAGGACTGTCGCCCCGGCCGCATCGAATCAGGAGAGAGCACATGGCCAAGTATCCCGTCGTCGTCTATGGAGCCAGCGGCTACACCGGCATGCTGATCATGGACTGGCTGATCGACCAGAAGATCCCGTTCACGGCCGTCGCCCGCAACGCCAAGAGGACCCAGGAGATGATGGCGCAGCGCGTCGTGCGCCTCGAGTCGGCCACCTACGAGATCATCGAGGCCGAGCACAAGGTCGACTCGCTGACCAAGGCCTTCAAGGGGGCCAAGGTCGTGTGCAACACGGTGGGCCCGTTCGTGAACTTCGGCCTGACCGGCGTCGAGGCGGCGCTCAAGGCCGGGTGCCATCACATCGACACGACGGGTGAGCAGGCCTACATGCGCGCGGTGCGCGACAAGTTCGGTGAGTCGTTCCGACAGGCGGGACTGCTCGTCTCGCCGTCGATTGCCTACATGTACACGCTGACCGAGATCGCGGCCGAGCTCGCGCTCGAGACGCCGGGCATCGACGCACTCGAGACCGGTACGCTGGCCCGCGGCCCGCGGGCTGGCTCAGGCGTGACGGTCGGATCGACAGCCTCGATCTTCGAGATGTACCGAAGCGAGGCCTGCTTCCTCTGGGAGAAGGAGTTGGTGCCGCATGCACCTGGCACGTCCGCAAGCATCGTCGACCCGAATTTCGCGCAACCCGTCTTCTCGCTGCCGTGGGGCGGAACTTCGCTGCCGGTCTATTTCGAGCACGACTCGCGCGTGCGCAGCTGCATCTCATACGTCGGTTTCTACGACAACAACGTCATGCAGCAGGTTCACGCGCTCGGCCAGAAGTGGGAGGCGGAGTACAAGAACCTGCCCAAAGAGCACCAGGACGCGGTCCTGAAGCAGATCGTCGACTCGACCACACCGGCGATGCCGCCGCGGGAGCGCACGACGCTGCAGCGTTCGGTCGACTTCGCGATCGGGCGCGGGCAGCTGGCTGCCGTCCGGGCGACCGTGCACGGCGTGACCCCGTACATCTCGACGGGAGCCGTACAGACGGCGGCCGTCCTTAAGCTGCTCGATGGCGAAACGAACAGGGTCGGATTCGCGTCAGGATCCAAAGCGTTCGGGCACCGCTACCTGCTCGGCTTCCTCGAGCAGCGCGGCCTCGCGTCCGCCTCCGTCACCAAGCTGTAGATCGAGAATCGGCAATAACGGCGTGCCGCGCCCGGTCGGGCGCGGCGCCCCATTCAGGGGGCGACATGGCGATCATCGACTTCTTCGACCGCGGCTGGCGCATCAATCCGAAGGGTGCGGCCTACATCCAGGACGACCGGAGCTATTCCTTCGACGACGTTGGCGAGCTGTCCTGCCGCATCGCCAACGGCCTGCTCACACTCGGCTTGCCGAAGGAAACCAAGGGCGCCGTCTGGGCCACCAACGACGTCACGGCGTGGACCTGCACGCTGGGACTCTGGCGAGCCAACATGTGCTGGATTCCGGTGGGTGCGCGCAATCCGGCCGAAGAGAACCACTACGTCCTCGATGCGTTCGACTGCGAGGTACTGTTTTTCCAGAAGTACTTCGCGCCGGTGATCGCCGAACTGCAGCCGCGGCTGCCGAAGATCCGGCTGTGGATCTGCACCGACGGCGACGCGCCGGAGGTCAAGGGTGCCACGTCGCTCCAGTCCTGGGTGGCCGGGCTGCCGCCCACGTGCCCGCGCGTGGCGGTGGACATGAATGACGTCGTGATGCTGTCCTCCACGGGCGGCACCACGGGCAAGCCCAAGGGCGTGATGAACACGCACCGCAGCGCCCAGACTTTCTGTGCGCATTTCATGATCGACTGCCCCTACGAGGCGGACGAGGCGCCCGTGAATCTCGCCGCGGCGCCAATGACCCACACGGCGGGCCTGCTCTCCATTCCATGCACGGCACGTGGCGGAACGGTCGTCGTCGTGACCAAGCCAGACCCCACGATCCTGCTCGGGGCGATTCCGAAGTACCGCGTCACGGAGCTGTTCCTGCCGCCGACGGTGATCTACCGGCTGCTCGACATCCCGGACCTCGGCAAGAAGGTGGACTTCTCGTCGCTCAAGTACTTCATGTACGGAGCCGCGCCGATGTCGGTCGAAAAGCTCAAGCAGGCGATCCAGGTCATCGGCCCGGTGATGGCGGGCGGTTACGGGCAGACCGAGGCGCCGGCGTCGATCTCCTACCTGCCGCCGAGCGCGCACTTCGTGGACGGCAAGCTCGCCTCCGACGAGCGGCTGTCGTCGGTCGGCTACCCGAACCCGCTGATACGCGTCGAGATCATGAATGACGCCAACGAGATCGTGCCGAAGGGCGAGACGGGCGAGATCTGCGTGCGCGGCGACCTGGTGATGAAAGGCTATTACAAGGATCCTGTGAAGACCGGCGAGACGGTGATCGACGGCTGGCTCCACACCGGCGACATCGGCCACCTCGATGGCGAGGGCTTCCTGCACATCACCGACCGCAAGAAGGACATGATCATCACCGGCGGGTTCAACGTG
>DAOMFD010000048.1:0-12844 GCA_035429605.1 Steroidobacteraceae bacterium
CAGAACCAGCAGGTCGCGATCGGCGAGCTGGGCGGGACGCCGTCGATCCCGGGACAGCAGCTCAACGCACCGATCACCGCGCAGGGTCGCCTGCAGACGCCCGAGCAGTTCCGCGCGATCGTCCTGCGCGGCAATCCCGACGGCTCGACGCTGATGCTGAGTGACGTCGCCCGGGTCGAGCTCGGCGTCGAGACCTACAGCTACATCAGCCGGTTCAACACCAAGCCGGCGACGGGCATCGCGGTGTCGCTCGCCACCGGCGCCAACGCGCTGCAGACGGCGAAGGCACTCGAGGCAAAGCTCCAGCAGATGGAACAGACGTTCCCGCCCGGCCTGAAGACGGTGGTGCCGTTCGATACCACGCCATTCGTGCGGGTCGCGATCCAGGGCGTGGTCACCACGCTGTTCGAGGCCGTGGCGCTCGTGTTCCTGGTCATGTACCTGTTCCTGCAGAACCTGCGCGCGACGATCATCCCGACGATCGCCGTCCCGGTCGTGCTGCTCGGGACTTTCGCCGTGCTCTCGGCGCTCGGCTACTCCGTCAACATGCTGACCATGTTCGCCGTGGTGCTCGCCATCGGACTGCTGGTGGACGACGCCATCGTGGTCGTGGAGAACGTCGAGCGCATCATGCACGAGGAAGGCCTGTCGCCGCTCGAAGCCACGCGCAAGTCCATGGACCAGATCACCGGCGCGCTCGTCGGCGTGGGGCTGGTGCTCGCGGCCGTGTTCGTGCCGATGGCGTTCCTGGTCGGCTCCACCGGCATCATCTACCGGCAGTTTTCCGCCACGATCGTCTCGGCGATGGCGCTGTCCGTCGCGGTCGCGATCGTGCTGACACCGGCCCTGTGCGCCACGCTGCTCAAACCGGCGGCCGAGACCGACCGCACCAGCGGCTTCTTCGGCTGGTTCAACCGCACCTTCGACCGCGGCAGCCGGCATTACCAGGGCGTGGTGCGCGGCATGCTCTCGCGGCGTGGCCGCTACCTCGCGGTGTTCGCCGCCATGGCCGGACTCGCCGCATTGCTGTTCGTGCGCCTGCCGAGCGCCTTCCTCCCGCAGGAAGACCAGGGCTGGATGATGGCCCAGATCATGACGCCACCGGGCGCCACGCAGCAGCGCACGATGAATTCGATCCGCGCCGTCGAGAAGTACTTCCTCGAGAACGAGAAGGACGCGATCCGGTCGATCTTCACCGTGCAGGGCTTCAGCTTCTCCGGCAGCGGCCAGAACGCCGGCATCGCCTGGATCAACCTCAAGGACTGGTCCGAGCGCACGTCGAAGGAACTCGGCGTCGACGCGGTCGCCGGGCGTGCCATGGGTGCCCTGTTCCAGATCAAGGACGCGTTCGCCTTCGCATTCGCGCCTCCTCCGCTGCCGGAACTCGGCACGTCGAAGGGCTTCGTTTTCAACCTGAAGGACGACGCGGGCCTCGGGCACGACGCGCTCACCGCCGCGCGCAACCAGTTTCTCGGCATGGCGATGCAGGACAAGCTGCTCGCCAACGTGCGCCCGAACGGGCAGGAGGACGCCCCGCAGTTCCGCATCGACGTCGACAACAAGAAGGCCGCCGCCCTCGGCGTGTCGATCGACGACATCAGCGAGACGCTCGCTGCGGCGTGGGGCGGCCAGTACATCGACGATTTCGTGGATCGTGGTCGCGTCAAGCGCGTGTACGTGCAGGCGGATGCCCCGTTCCGCATGGTGCCGGAGGATTTCGCGCGCTGGTCCGTGCGCAATTCGAAAGGCGAGATGGTCCCGTTCCCGGCATTCGCGAGCTGGCGCTGGGACTTTGGCCCGCCGCGGCTGGAACGCTACAACGGCTCGCCTTCGTTCGAGATCAACGGCGAGCCGGCGCCCGGCGTCAGCTCCGGCACGGCGATGGCCGAAGTCGAGAAGCTGGTGGCGCAACTCCCCCGCGGCGTCGGCCTCGAGTGGACCGGCCAGTCGTACCAGGAACGCGAAGCCGGCGCCCAGGCGCCCCTGCTCTACACGCTGTCGATCCTCGTGGTGTTCCTGTGCCTCGCGGCCTTGTACGAGAGCTGGGCGATCCCGACGGCCGTGCTGCTCGTCGTCCCGATCGGCATCCTCGGAACGGTGCTGGCGACGACGCTGCGCGGCATGGAGCGCGACGTATTCTTCCAGGTGGCGATGCTCACCACGGTCGGCCTGTCGAGCAAGAACGCGATCCTCATCATCGCCTTCGCCAAGGACAATCTCGAGAGAGGCATGGACCTGATCGAGGCCACGATGACCGCGGTACGCATCCGCCTGCGGCCGATCCTGATGACCTCGCTCGCCTTCGGGCTCGGTGTACTGCCGCTCGCGATCGCGACCGGCGCCGGTTCCGGTGCGCAGCGCGCCATCGGTACGGGCGTGCTCGGCGGCATGATCGCCGGTACGCTGCTCGGCGTGCTGTTCACGCCGCTGTTCTTCGTCGTGGTGGAGCGCCTGCTTGGCAAGGGCGGGGATCCAGCGCCGACGCCGATGCCGCATGACTGAGTCATCGTCAGCGGCCGGCCGAGTGGCAAAGGGCGGAGACCAACGTCTCGTCGCATTCATCTCGCACCCGGCGTGCCGGCTCCACCAGATGGTGCCGAATCACCCCGAGCAGCCGGCGCGCGTCGTCGTGATCGCGGAGGAACTCCGCGCGCGCGGCGCGCTCGACTACCTGTCGCAGTACGAGGCGCCGCGGGCGACGGACGAGCAACTGGCGCGCGTGCATCCCGCCGAGTACCTGCAATACATCCGGGCCAAGGCACCCGCCGCTGGCCTCGAGCCGCTCGATCCGGACACGACGATGTGCCCGGACACGCTCGAGGCTGCGCTCCGGGCCGCCGGCGCGAACGTGCTGGCGGTGGACCTGGTCATGTCTGGTCGGGCTCGCCGGGCTTTCTGCAACGTGCGGCCGCCCGGTCATCACGCGGAGCGAGCGAGCGCGATGGGATTCTGTTTCTTCAACAACGTCGCCGTCGGAGCCGCGCATGCGCTTGCTCATCACGGCCTGCAGCGCGTCGCGATCCTCGATTTCGACGTGCACCTCGGCAACGGCACCGAGGACATCTTCCGCGACGACCCGCGCGTGCTGCTCTGCTCAATGTTCCAGTACCCACTGTACCCCGACATGAACCCGGCCAGCGTTCCCGGGCACATCGTCAATTGTCCCCTGCCTCCCGGCAGCGGCAGCGACGAGTTCCGCACGGCGGTCACGCAGCACTGGCTGCCGGCACTCGAGGCCTTTGCTCCCGAGATGCTGTTCCTGTCTGCTGGCTTCGACGCCCACGCGTCCGACCCGCTGGCCGAACTGCGACTGGCCACGGACGACTACGCATGGGTCACCGATGTCGCATGCGCCGTCGCGGACCGCCACGCGCAGGGTCGCGTGGTCTCCACGCTCGAGGGCGGTTACGACCTGCCGGCACTGGCAATGAGCGGCGCAGCGCACGTCGAGCGGCTAATGGCGACCGAGGCGGCTTGACCGCCACGCGGCGTACGCACCGGGCGTGCGGCCGGTCCGGTCGCGAAAGCTGCGGATGAAACTCGCCACGTCGCTGTAGCCGAGGCGATACGCGACCTCGGTCACGGAGTGCTTGCCCACAGCCAGCAACTGCTGCGCGCGCTCGGTCCTTACCTGCAGCGACAGTTCCCGGAACCCGGCGTCCTCCGCCTCCAGGTACCGCCCCAGCGTGCGTGCCGAGAGATTCACGAAGCGAGCCAGTTGCTCCAGGCTCGGCTGGCAGTCCTCCGCTTCCCGCAGCATCATCCGGCACCACTCGCTCCACCGTCGGCCGCCGCGCGCGCTCCGCATCATGGCGGCGCAGCGCTCCTCCGCCGCCTGCATCGCACGCGGATCCGCCAGTGCGAGCGGAAGGTCGAGCAGCGCCGCGTCGAGCGACATCCTGAGGCCCGGCAGCATCTCGCCCCAGTGCATGCGGACCAGCCCCAGGTCGCGATAGCGCTCTGCGTGCGCCGGTCGTTCGACGGAGAAGTGCACGTCGGTCGCGGGCAAGTCCCGTTGCAGCAGGCCACGGAACTCGTGGAGATTCGACACCGCGATCGCCTCCTCGAGGACGCGCATCGCCCGATGCGACAGTGGCATCGCCGGCCGGTACACGAGGTCCACGTGGCTCGTGCGGCGCTGCAGCTCGAGGGTGAACGCGGGATTGATCAGGCGTTGGTAGTTCGCGAGCAAGCGCAGCGCGCCGCGCAGCGTGGGACTCGTGAGCAGCGCGTAGCCGAGGATGTCGTGCGAGGTGACCTTGACGCGCCGCCCGAACTCGAAGCCGAGGTCGAGCCGGCCGCTCAGGCGTTCCGCCGCGGCGAACAGCGCCTCGACCTGGCGCAGGTTGACCTGGGCCCTCGGGTCCTCGAGCGGGCGCATGCGCGCCGCACGCAGCACCGCGTCGCGCTCGACGCCCAGGGACTCGACGCAGTCGAGGAACTGGACGAAGTAGCGGGCCGGGAATCGCTGTGCCTGGGGCTTCACGGTGATCGACCTCGCGGTCCGCGACCGGGCCCGGTGCGAGCCGGGCACGCCCGGAAGGCTGTCGTAAAACATCAGCAGCATGGCAGAAAATATCAGTACAGTCGCGGGTCCCGTGTCGAGAATCGCCGTCATCCGGCCGCGGCCGCACCGCGCACGACGAGGGGGAACCATGACAGACGTCACCGGCGGCGAACTCCTGGCACGAGCGCTCGCCAACGAAGGCATCCGCACCATCTTCGGCCTGCCCTGCCCGGAGATCGATCCACTGCTCGCCGCGCTCGAGGCCAATGGCATCCGGCGCATTCCGGTCCGCCACGAATCCGCCGGCGCGCACATGGCCGAGGGCCTGTACAAGACGACCGGACAGGTCGCCGCCGTCCTCGGGAACCCGGGGCCCGGATCCGCGAACCTCATTCCCGGCGTCGTCACCGCCCGCCACGAAGGCGTCCCGATGATCGCGATCACGTCGCAGCACCGCGCGGGCATCGTCTATCCGTCGACCCCGGCCACCTTCCAGGGCCAGGACCAGCTCGACCTGTTCCGGCCGGCCGTGAAGTGGGGCGGCCCGATCTTCGAGTGGACCCGCATCCCGGAGCTCGTGCGCATGGCGTGCCGGGAGATGTGGGCCGGGCGCCCGGGCCCGGTGCACCTCGAGGTGCCGGGCCCGATCATGTACGCGACGGGTGACCCAGCCAACGCGCCCATCTACGGCCCGGGATCCGGACGTGCGGGCGCGCCGCAGCCGTCCGACCTGCAGCTCGACGAGGCCGCACGCATGCTGGCGGATGCGGCGGCACCCGTGATTTTCGCCGGGACCGGCGTGGATCGCGCCGGAGCGAACGCCGCCCTCGTCGAGCTCGCGGAGCTGATGCGGTGCCCGGTGATTCCGTCAATGGCCGGACGCAGCGTGATCGCGCACGATCATCCGCTCTGCTTCGTATCGCAGAGCCCGGCGGCGGATGCGCTGCGCAAGGAAGCCGACGTGATGCTGGTCGTGGGTTCGCGCGTCGGCAACCTCGACGTGCCTTTCGACAAGTACTGGGGGGACACGGGGCACTGCCGCATCGTCCACGTGGACGTGGATCCGCGGAACATCGGTGTCTCGCGGCCGATCGCGCTCGGCATCGTCGCGGACGCCAGGGCCACCCTCACCCGGCTCGCGACACGCCTGAAGGACGCGAAGGTCGCGAGTCGCGGCCGCAAAGACCTCGACCGACTCCGGGCCGAGCACGCCGCGTGGGTCCAGGGACTCCAGGCCGTGGTTGCGGGCTGGAGCGGACCGGGCGTCCATCCGGGACAAGCCTGCGCGGTGGTCGGCGCGGTATTCGGGCGCGACGCGATCTATTGCGCAGACGGCGGCAATACGTCGCTGTGGGCGTCCCTCGCCCTGCCCTCCACCCGTCCGTCGTCGTACCACGGCATCCTGGAGCTCGGCATGCTCGGGGTGGGCATCCCGGTCGCCATCGGCGCGAAGCTCGGCGCACCCTCGCGTGAGGTGGTTTGCGTGACCGGCGACGGCGCCGCCGGGTTCAACGTCATGGAGCTGCAGACGGCGGTGCAGCAGGGAATCAAGGTCACGGTCGTCGTCATGGCCGAAGGCGAATGGACGATGGAGATCCCCAACGAGGTCAAGAACTGGGGAAGGGACTTCGGCACCTCGATGAGCGAAGTCCGCTGGGACGTGGTGGCGAAGGGACTCGGCTGCCACGGGGAATACGTCGACTCGATCGCCGACCTTGCCCCGGCTCTCTCTCGCGCCAGGGCGCACGACGGCCCCGCGCTCGTCTGCGTGCGCACCAGCAAGGAGGCGAACCTCGCGGTGCCCGAAGCCGTCGTCGGCCGCTTCTTCGAGGTCTACTTCGGGCCCGACGCATGAAGCCGCTGAAGGACAGGCGAGTGCTCATCACGGGAGCCGCGTCAGGCATCGGCTACGAGTGCGCACGCTCGTTCGCAAAGCGTGGCGCGAGGCTCGCCATTTCGGACGTCGACGCGGCAGGGCTCGATAAGGCGCGCGCCGAACTCGTCGCGAGCGGCGCGTCGTGCTTCGCGATGACCTGCGACGTGGCGAACGAGGATTCCGTCAACGCATTCGCCGCGGCGGTCCGGCGGGATGTCGGTCCCGTCGACGTGCTCGTGAACAATGCGGGTGTCGCCTACCTGGGCGGCTTCGAGGAGACGCCGCTCGCACAGTGGCGGCGGATCCTCGACATCAACGTCATGGGCATCGTGCACTGCGTGCGCGCATTCCTGCCGGCGATGCGCGCCGCCGGCGGCGCGCGCAAGATCGTCAACGTCGCGTCGCTGGCGGGCTTCGCGCCGGCACCCAACATGTCGGCCTATGCGGCGTCCAAGCACGCCGTGGTCGGGCTGTCGGAAGCGCTGGCGCTCGAGCTGCACGACACGGACGTCTCCGTCCTGATCGTGTGTCCCGGCATCATCAACACCGCGATCGTGCACGTGAGCCCGACCTCGGCCAGCATTTCCGACGCACAGAAGGAGAAGCTGCAGCGCTACTACGCCACGGTCGGCTGTCATCCGAGCGTGGTTGCCGAGGACATCGTGAGAGCCGTGGAGCGTGACGCCATCGTGCTGCCGACCGGCCCGATGGCCGGCGTCGGCTACCGGCTGATGCGGCTGTCGCGACGCCTCGCGCGCCGATTGACCATCTCAGGCGCGAAGAAGAGCGGCTACCTGCCGTAGCACCGATCCAGCGGCCGTCGGTCGGTGCGTGCACGGGCCTCAGAGTCTTCTGGCCACATCGGTCGCAGCGCTCCCACCGACGAGTGTAGAGTTCCCCGCTGGCGGTACGGGCCGCGCTCATCCTGACATTCAACAAGCAAGGGGGATCACGCATGAACGTCGAACTCACGATGCTCACCTGGACGGTCTCGCTCTGGGTGGCGCAACTGCTGGTGGCGGTCGCCGGCGCATCCACGCAATTCCCGATGAACGTGCTGGCCGGCAATCGCGAGACGACCGTCGAGGGCCGCGGCTGGGTCGGACGGGCACAGCGCGCGTGCCGCAACCTGCTCGAGAGCCTGCCGCCATTCGCGGCGCTCGTGCTCGTGGCGCACGCCGCCGGCGTGAGCAACGCGACGACCGTCATGGGCGCCCAGCTGTTCTTCTACGCCCGCGTCGCGTACGCGATCGTGTACATCGCCGGGATCCCCTGGCTGCGCACGGCGGTGTGGACCGCGGGGTTGGTCGGCCTGCTGATGATCCTGTCGCAACTCGTCTGAAGCGGCGACGCCCGGGTCACCGCGGACCGTGGGACGCAGCCGCCGGCGCAGTACACGGAAGCGCTCGCCCCAGTCACGGAGTGCATGCTTGCCGGAGCCGCCTTGGCGCCCGGCCAGCAGGTGCTCGACATCGGCAGCGGCGACGGCGAGCTGGCAGTCGCGGCGGCTGCGATCGTGGGCCCGTCCGGGCGCGTGCTTGCGACGGACGTCACTCTGGAGCGTTTGGCCGGGCTGGCGCACAGGCTGCCGCCCGGGCCGCCGCGGTCCCCGATCGAAATCCAGGCATGCGCCGCCGAGGACCTGGCGCTTCTGCCGGGCAGCTTCGACGTGGCGCTCGCGCGCAACTGCATCATGTACTTCCGGGACCTCGATCGTGCGCTGCGCAACGTGCGTGCCGCGCTGCGGCCGGGCGCGCGATGCATTGCGTCGGTGTACGGGCCGCTCGAGCGTGAGCCGTTCCACGCGATACCGATCGCCGCCGTCCAGCGCAGATGCCATCTGGCTGAACCGCTGCCGGAATACGCCCGGGCCTTCAGGCTCGGCGCGACGGACCTGAGGGCGGCGTTACGCCGTGCCGGATTCCGCGATGTGCACTTGCGGACTGTCGCCGTCACCCGGACCTATCCGTCCATTTCCGCCCTGCTCGAACAACTGCGGACGTCGAGGTCATTGGGTGATCTGCTGTCCTGCCTCCCGGAAGGCGCTGTCGACCAGGCGTGGCGGGAAATCGACGCAGGCTTCCGGGCATTTGCGGGCCCGGCCGCCGTCCGGATCCCGGGCGAGCAGGTCGTCGTGACCGGCACCACGTGAGACGAGACCGTGCCGGCACGAGAGCAGCCTGCAACCTCAAGGACAGGGGCCGGCAACGTACCGATCGGGATCGCCACCGCGTCGACATCGCACGGACCGCTGCACCTGCGTGATCGCCCAGGTGCCGGACTGCGATCGTCCCAGCGTGACTTTCCACCGTTCTCCACGCAGCGAATCGTCGAGCAGTCCGTCCCTGACCAACGTGACGATCGACTTCGAAGGCAGTTCGCCACCCTCGTTCACCTGGACGATCTCCTGTCGCGTTCCCTGGAACGGGCCGGCCACGCCGAGAGCGATGGCGAGCGGATCGGCGCCCCGAGCTGCGAGCGCCATCGCGTCCGGGTATTCACCGGGCGCGTGTGACCTGGCCCCCGTGACGGGAACCTCCGCGGAGACGCTCGGCGCGTCCGGGACCACGGCGCGGGTCGCGCACGCGGTCGCCATGGAAACCGCGACGGCTGCAATGGTGGCACGCGACATCATCGAGTGATTGTAGCGGCGGCCAGTCGCTGAAGCGCGTGCGGCCGCGGTCCGGCCGGATGAGCTGCGGTCACCTTCGGCGACAGGCGGCCGAGGTTGCAGATAGACTGCGCGCGATGACCAACGAACTCGCCGCGGCATCGTCCGCATACACCGAGCGGCGCTACGGCGACGCGCTGGCGTCGCTGGAGCAGGCGGCCGCCGTCAAGTCTGCCGACCCGCTGCACTGGCAGCGAGTGCTCGAGATCGCAACCCGCCTCGGCGATGACGACGTCGCCCTGGTGGCCGCGCGGCGACTGCTCGAGAAGACGCCACAGGATCCCGCTCAGCGCGCAAGAGTCGCGGACCTCCTGTCGGAGACCGGCGCAGTTCGCGATGCGCTGGGCATCTCGCAGAAACTCCTGGACGAGCATCCTCAGCATCCGATGCTGCCGCTGGTCATCGGGATCCAGCTCGGCCGTCTCGGCCGGGTGGAAGAGGCGCTGCGTTCGCTGCGCATCGCGATCCGGCGTTCACCGCAGTCGGCGCTGGCCTGGGAGAACCTCGCAAACCTCAGGACCTTCCAGCCCGGGGACCCGGACATCGTGGAGCTGGAGAGGCTGGCGCGCGTTTCCGGCGAGCGGCCGGAAGCCGCCGGATTTGCCTACGCATACGCGAAGGCCTGCGACGACGTCGGTGACTTCGATCGCGCCTACGAGTGGTTCGCTCGCGGCAGTGCGCGTGTCCTCGGCAACCGTGTCCCGCGCATGGACGCGCTCTTCAAGGAAGCCGAGGACGTGTTGGCGGCATTTCCCGCCGAGCGGCTGACGGCGGGACCGCTGAGCGACCGGCCGGAGCGACCGATCCTGGTGATCGGTTGCGCTCGCTCCGGCACGACGCTGATCGAGCGCATCCTGTCGACCGCCCCCGGCGCGAAGTCGGGCGGCGAACTCAAGTTGCTGCAGCTCGCATGCCTGGATTTCACGCCGCCATCGCCGGAGCGGGTCGACAGCTACGTGCGGTCGGCCGGGGGCGAGGCCGCGGCCTGGCGCCGCGTGGCCGAAACTTACGTGCGCAAGCTGCGGGCTCGCTTTGGCCAGGCCGACGGCATGATCGACAAGGGCCTCGTCAATTACCTGTATGTCGGGGCGCTGGCTCTCGGCCTGCCGCAGGCGCGGATCATCCACATGCGCCGCAACCCGATGGACGTTGCGTGGTCATGCTTTCGCCGCCGCTTCCACGCAGGGCTCGAGTGGAGCTATCAGTTCGACTCCATCGCGGCCTTCCTGAGCGTCTACGAGCGCGTGTCCGCGCACTGGGAGCGCACCCTGCCCGGACGGGTGCTCGCGGTGGACTTCGAGCGGCTCGTGTCCAGCGCCGAGAGCGAGACGGCGCGCATCTTCGAGTTCGCCGGCCTGCAGCGTCCGGACGACTGGCGCTCGTTCCACGAGAAACGCGGCGTCGTGCTCACGGCGAGCCAGCTGCAGGTCCGACGCCCGCTCAACGCCGACGGGGTCGGCGCGTGGCGTCGCTATGAGAAACACCTGGGTCCGCTGCAGGACGCGCTGCGCAGGCACGGCCTGGAAGGCGCATCCGGCGCCTAGCGTCGGTCGTCACCCCGCCGCGACCATCCCCGCACGCCGCTCGTGATCAACTGCCGCCGGTCGGTGCCTTCGGCAACTTGCCCGAGAGCGACCACTGCGCGATGGCGGCATTCAACAGCGGGAGATCCGGATTGCTGAGCTTCGACACCGCGAAGTCCCGGCAATCGAAGACTCGGCAGGTGCTCGGGCGGCGCTCGTAGACGGTGCAGCCCTGCTCGCCCAGGTGCACGCACTCCCCGTTGGCCTTCTTGCGCAGGAACCGCTTGCCATCCCGGATCTCGACGTCGAGACCCTCGGCGGAATCGACCGGCAGCAACGGTGTGTCGGCGTATTCGATGCAACACGCGCGGCAGGACCGGCAACTCACCGTGCTCGTCATCGCGACGAGATCCGCCCGGTCGCCGGTCACCTTGAACCGCGAGTACGCGAGTATCTGCTTGCGGCGAGCCGCCACGAACCGCTCCACGTCGAGTCGTCGATGCCCGCTCATTTCCCTGTCGCTTCAGGTCCCGAAAAGGTTCCCGCACTCCGCCTCACCGGTATCACTGCACGTTCCTTGTACAGCGTGGTCGGACGCGAATCCAGCCCCGCCCGGCCGCCGCCTGAGCCTCGTGCCCCGCGCGGTGCGTGTGCTGGAGACCCGAGCGGCCCCGAATCGAATCCCGCTCGACCTGCGGCGGCAACCCCGGCTTCCAAAATGCCGGCCGCCGGGGTATGCTTCCGAATAGTTCGATGGTTATCGAATTATGAAAGAACCCGCGGTCTTGAGGGCACTCGCCGCACTGTCGCAGGCCAGCCGGCTGCGCGTCTTCCGCGTCCTCGTCGTGGCCGGCCAGGCGGGCGCCACGCCCACCGCGATCGCCAGGCGGCTCAAGGTGGCGCCGGCGACGCTGTCGTTCCACCTCAAGGAACTGGCGAATGCGGGTCTCGTCAGCCAGCAGCGCAGCGGACGCAACCTGATTTACCGGGCCGACTACGGGTCGATGAACGACCTCCTCGCCTACATGACGGAGAACTGCTGCCAGGGCGAGGACTGCGGGTCGGGTCCGGCGCGAGCATGCAAGTCATGACCGGTTGCCGATGACGACCAACGTACTCATCCTCTGCACGCACAACTCGGCCCGCAGCGTGCTGGCCGAGGCGATGCTCAATGAGTACGCCTCCCGCTATGGCAGGGACGTCCGCGCCTTCAGCGCGGGCAGCGCGCCAAGGGGGCGCGTCAACCCACTCGCGCTGGCGGTACTCGCCGATGCGGGCGTCTCGACGCAGGACCTCCACAGCAAGGGCTGGGAGGAATTCGCCCGGCCGGACTCTCCCAGGATGCGCGCCGTGATCACCGTTTGCGACAGCGCGGCTGGAGAGACCTGCCCGATCTGGCCGGGCGGCCCGGTTCAGGTCCACTGGGGCTATCCGGACCCGTCGGAAGCGCCGGGCGACGAGGTCGCGCGCCGCACCGCGTTTGACCTCACTCGCCAGGCGATCGGCTATCGGATGCTGCAACTGCTTCGACTGCCCTTCGAGTCGCTGGACGACGCGGAGCTGCGGGACGCGCTGCTCGAGATCGCGCGGTCGTAGGAGGCCTCGATGACCCCCGTCGCAAGCCGGCTCTCCTTCCTCGACCGTTACCTGACGGCTTGGATCTTCGCCGCGATGGCGCTCGGCATCGGGATCGGCTGGTTCGTCCCTGACGTGGAGACGGTGATGAATCGCTTCACCGTCGGCACGACCAACGTCCCGATCGCCCTCGGCCTGATCCTGATGATGTACCCGCCATTCGCGAAGGTCCGCTACGAGGACTTGCCCGACGTCTTCCGCGACAGGAAGGTGCTCGCGCTGTCGCTCGTCCAGAACTGGCTGGTGGGCCCGGTGTTGATGTTCCTGCTGGCGATCACCTTCCTCGCCGACAAGCCCGAGTACATGGCAGGACTGATCCTGATCGGCCTGGCGCGATGCATCGCCATGGTGATCGTCTGGAATGAACTGGCCGGCGGCTCGACGGAGTACGCCGCAGGGCTGGTGGCGTTCAATTCGATCTTCCAGGTGCTGTTCTACAGCCTCTACGCCTGGGTGTTCGTCACCGTGCTGCCCCCGATGTTCGGACTGCACGGTTCGGTAGTGGACATCTCGATCGCCCAGATCGCGAAGAGCGTGTTCATCTACCTGGGCATCCCGTGCATTGCCGGGTTGCTCACCCGGGTCGTCATGCTCCGCTTCGTCAGCAAGGACTGGTACCACCAGCACTTCGT
>DAOMFD010000049.1:0-9801 GCA_035429605.1 Steroidobacteraceae bacterium
GGCAAGGGCACCGGCATGGGGCTCGCCATGGTGCACGGCATCGTGCACGAGCACGACGGACACGTGGTGGTCGAGAGCAGTCCGGGTCACGGGGCACGATTCCGTGTCCTGTTCCCCGCGCTGACCGGCGCTGCGCAGCACCCGAAGGGTGAGCCCGACAGCGGCGGCAAGGTGCGCGCGGCTCGACCGGTCCTGGCCGGATCCGTCCTGGTCGTGGACGACGAGGAATCGGTCGGCGAGTTCATGCGCGAACTGCTCGAGAGCTGGGGACTGCGCGCCACGAGCACGCCGAGCCCGGAGGCGGCGCTCGAACTGCTGCAGGCGGCGCCGGCGCGCTTCGACGTCGTGATCACGGACCAGTCCATGCCACGGCTCACGGGGCTCAGGCTTGCCCGGCGCATCCACGAGATCCGGCCCGACCTGCCGGTGGTCCTCTACACGGGACACGGCGAGGGCTTGTCCGGCGACGAGGTCGATGCCGCGCGCCTGTGCGCCGTCATCCGCAAGCCCGTCGATCCGACGCTGCTCAGCCAGACGCTGGCGCGCTGCCTGCAGGCTCGCAGTCCTGCCTAGCCCGCGGATCCGGGCACCGCGAGAACCACGCCGTTCGCGCGAGCGGCCTGGCCGATACACATCGATACAAATGAGGCGCCGACGGAAATAGGACTGTGACGCGACCGCCCTAGGCTCTACTCCAGCGGATCGGCAACACATGAGGCCGCCGCACGGAGAGTAGCCATGAAGCGCCTCGACACGATCGCCCTCGGTGCACTCATCGCCGCGTATGCGCTCGGCCCGCTCGCCACGCAGATCGTGACGCCCGCCGTGCCGTTCGTGCATCGGGACCTCGCCGTGCCGATGGCCGCGGCACAGGCTCTGGTGAGCCTGGCCTTCGTGTTCATCGCCGCCGCGACACTGGTGTACGGCCCGCTGTCCGATCGCCATGGGCGGCGACCGGTCATTCTCGTCGGGACGTCGCTCTTCTGCGTGGGCAGCCTCGTTGCGGCCGCAGCCCCGGGCGCCGCGTGGCTCATCGTCGGCCGCTGCCTGCAGTCCGCGGGCAGCGCAGCGGCGTTGTCCCTGACCCGCACCGTGATTCACGACGTCTATGGCAGGGAGCGTTCGACGCGGGTCCTGGCGCAGCTCACGACCGTGATGATCTTCGTGCCGATGCTCGCACCCGCGCTCGGTGGCGTGCTGCTCGATCGACTCGGCTGGCGCTCCGTCTTCAGTGCGTGCCTGGCGGTCGGGCTCGTCGCGCTGTCGCTGCTCGGCGTATTCCTGCCCGAAAGTCGACGCGCGCAGGCTGGCGCGACCGGGCTCGCCGATGCGTTCGCGAGCTATCGGGCGCTCCTCGCCGATCGCGACTATCGCGCGCCGACGCTGCACTTTGCCTGGGTAATGGCCGCCGTCTTCGCGACGCAGGCCGCCATCCCGTACCTCGTCATCGAGGTGCTGGGTCGCAGCGCGACCGAGTACGGCGCATGGTTCGGTGTCGCGTGCCTGGCCTACATCGGCGGCAACCAGTTCACCGCACGCTGGGGGCAGCGCTACGACGCACGGCAACTGGTCCGCGCTTCAGGCTTCGGCTGTCTTGCCGCCGCGCTGGTCGGCGCCGTCGGCATCCAGGTCGCCGGTGTCACGATGCTTACGCTGTTCGTGCCCACGATCGCGCTCTACTTCTGCGCCGCCGTCGGGATCGCACCGGTGCAGGCAGAAGCGGTCGCGGCCCAGCCGGCGCGTTCCGGCGCGGCTTCCGGCCTGCTGACGGCGACGCAAATGGTCATCGGCGCCGCCAGTGTCCAGGCCATCGGCTTCGCGCACGACGGCACGTCACGACCGCTGCTCGTCGCGCTGGTCGCTTGCTCGGCGGCCGCGATCCTGTCGTACGGGGCCGTGTCGCGACGCGCACGGCTGGCGGCTCGCGAGTGCTAGGGGGCACCGCCATGGCGCCGATCCCGCGCCCCGGCCGCCGTTTATGAATGAGATTCCCTCATGCATCAGGTAAGAAAACCGATGTTGCGGCGCAGCATTAACCGCCTAGACTGGCTTGAGGCCGGACTTGAGTCCGGGCCGCATCTTCCGCAGAGCACAGCATGGCCGTACCGGAAAAACTAGTCAGGACAGAGACTTGCGTACCGACGCCGGGGCGTCTGGTGCGGCTCGGCGATGGCCGGCTGGTCACGATCCGGCCGATCCGGCCAGAGGACGAGGATCGCGATCATGAATTCCTCGACCACCTGTCTCCGGAGTCGCGATACCAACGCTACTTCGGCCTGATGGGGCACCTCGACCCGGCCCTCATCGATCGCCTGGCGCGGGCTGACTTCGACCAGAGCCTGGCCCTGGTTGCGACCGTGACCGACGCCGAGGGAGAGCGCCAGGTCGCCATCGCGAGCTACGCGATCCTGCCGGGTGGGCGCACCGCCGAGTTCGCGATCGCCGTGGACGATGCGTGGCAGGAGCAGGGCCTGGGACAGGAGCTTCTGGGCTCGCTCATCGCAGCGGCCCGCGACGCGCATCGCCTGAAGCGGCTGGAAGGCGTAACGATGGCCGACAACCACCGGATGCTCCGACTCGCCCGTCGCACTGGCTTCAGCCTGCGGCGCGACTCCGGCGACGCCAGGGTCGTGAAGATGGAGCGAGCGCTCTGATCCGCTGCGCGCCACGCGGCCCGGGCCACCCATTGGAACCGAGACTGCTGAACACTGGAGGTTTGCTTGGATACCTACGTCGTCAACAGTGACTACCTGCTCGCCCTCGACGTGCTCCTCATGGCGTTCGCCGGGACGCTCGCACTGGACGACGGCAGGTCGCGTGTCGTCCGGTGGTGGAATGCACACGGCGCGAGCGCGATCGCTCGCGATGCAAAGCCGGCGGCCACCATTCCGCCGGACGGCGACGGTGAGCAGATCTATCCCGAGTGGCTCGATCGCATCCTGAGCGCCACGCCGCCGGGTGCACTCAGTGCCGGCAGGCGACAGGCCCTCAAGGAGTCCCGAACTCCGTCACCACCCAGTCGCGAAACGCGCGAACCTCGGCGCGCTTGAGATCGTCCCCCCGGGCGGCGAACCAGTACCACTCGCCGCTCGGCTGGTCCGCGCAACCGAGGCGCACCAGGGCTCCGCTGCGCAACCACTCGTCGCCGAGGTGCGTCGGCACGAGCGCCATCCCGATGCCGCCCTCGGCGGCCCGCAGCAGCGCGAACATCGTGTCGAACTCGACGACCTGCGGCGCGTTCGGTAGACGGATGGCACTTGCGGCTGACCACCGCTCCCACATGTCCGGCCAGCTGCGATGCACGAGCAGCACCGCGTCGTCCGGAATCGCGCCCGACAGCGGGCCGAGCGCGGCGCAATAGCCCGGCGATGCCATCACCGCGAGCACGAGCTCGAACAATGCGATCGAGCGCACGCCCTCGGGGGGATGGGCCGCAATCAGGATCGACGCGTCGGCGCCCTGGGGATGGACGGTCGGGCGCGCGTCCATCGAGTCGATGCGCAGCTCGATCTGCGGCCAGCGCTGGCTGAAGCCGGGCAGGCGGGTCACGAGCGCCTCGCTCGCGAAGAACTGCGGCACCGCGACGCGCAGACGCTGCCGCTGCAGGTGTCGCGTCACGTGCGCGACCGACTGCTCCACCGCGTCGAGCAAAGGCGCAATCTCCGCGAACAACGCGCGACCGGCGTCCGTCAGGTCGATGGCTCGCGTGCGACGCTCGAACAGCGGCACGCCGAGGCTGCCCTCGAGTTCGCGGATGCGGTGGCTCACCGCGGACGGCGTCAGGTGCAGTTCGAGCGCCGCCTTCTTGAAGCTGAGTTGCTTCGCGGCGACGCAGAACACCTGCAGGTGTCGGATCGATGCGGGTCGCGGGTGGGCCATGGCGGGTTCCTGCCACCCCCATGCCACGCAACCTCGGGGCGAATGTCAAGGCGCGGCCGCCAACCCCTCCGGCCGGCGGGGCCCGGCCGAGGTGTGCGCCACGTCACAAGGTCGGGAGTCGATACCGGACCCCTTTCACGGATGCGCGGCAGTGGCTTCTGGCTACATGTGCGGGGTAAACAACAGTCGCCGCGCACGGGAGACGCGCGCCGCAGAACATGACGCCATTGCCGCAGTCGAGCGAGGCCACACCGCGACGCGAACGGTTCAGTTCCGGCTGGACCGGGGCGCTCGCCGTCGGGCTTTTCGCCTACGTCCTGGTCGCAATGGTGCTGCTGCTGTTCGACGGCAAGGGATCGCGGGCCCTCGACATCTTCAACCTCTATTCGGACTCGCCACCGAGCATCGGCGTGGCCATCCTGCTCGCGGCCGCCGCCCGCCACGCCCAGGACCCCGACACGCGGCGCACCTGGTCACTGCTCTCGGCGGCGCTCGCTTTCTACAGCATCGGCAACCTGTTCCACTCGACCTACTGGCTGTTCGACGTCGACCCGTTCCCGTCGGTCGGCGACGTCTTCTTCCTCGGCTTCTACCCGCTCGTCTTCGGTGCGGTGCTGACGGTGATCCGCTCCGCCGCCGTGCGCGTGCAGTGGGCCCGGCTCGGCCTGGACGCCACGATCCTGATGCTCGGCTTCGGCGCGTTCTTCTGGTACTGCGTGATCGCGCCGACGGCCGCCGCGCAGCACGAGCCGGACGTGCTCAAGTACGTGCTGGCGCAGAGCTACATCGCGCTGAATTGCATCACGCTGCTCGCGTGCGGCGTGCTGCTGATGCACTCCGGCGCCACGCCCATCCAGCGCCGCGCGTTGATGCTGCTCACGCTCGGCTTCTCGGCGATGTCGTTCGCCGACATCATCTGGGCCATGTCGAAGGTCGCGGGCAGTTACCTTCCCGGCGGCCTGTCGGACACCATCTACCTGTCCTGCTACATCTGGCTCGCGGCCGCCGCGCGCGAGCAGCTGCGCAATGCACCCGCTGCACCGCGCGCGCCGAGTGCATTCAGCAACGCGCTGATCCAGGGCATGCCGTACATCGCGATGATGATCTCGTTCCTGGTGCTGGTGTACGTCGAGAGCAGCACCTCCGCGAGCCCGGTCAACATGATGACCATCATCATCTTCGTGCTCACCTCGCTCGTGATGGCGCGCCAGGGCGTGCTGTCGCGCGACCAGCTGCTGCTCAGGGAGCGACGCGCCGCCGGTATCGTTGAGGCCCGCTACGCGTCGCTCATCAAGAACGCTTCCGACGTGATCATGATCGCCGGCTCCGACGGGCAGCTGCGCTTCGCGTCGCCGGCCGCCGAGCGGACCTTCGGGATCCACCCGGACGCGCTGGTCGGCCGCAACCTGCACGACCTCTGGTCGGACGGCGACCGCGATCGCATGGTCGCGTTCCTCGCCGAACTGGCCGCCACCCGCGGGCGGGTGGTCGGGCCGATCGAGCTGGCGGTCGAGACCGGCGAGCGGCGCAGCACGCTCGAGTGCGTAGGCAGCAACCTCACGGACGACCCGGCCATCGGCGGCCTGGCGCTGAATTTCCGCGACGTGAGCGAGCGCAAGGCGCTCGAGGAGCAGCTGCGCAAGCTGGCGTTCCACGACCCGCTGACGCTGCTCGCGAACCGGAGCCTGTTCTGGAACCGCGTCGAGCACGCGCTCGCGCTGTCGCAGCGCTCCCGGCAGCGCGTCGCGGTCATGTTCCTCGACCTCGACAACTTCAAGAACGTCAACGACTCGATGGGCCACGATGCCGGCGACCGCCTGCTGCAGGCGGCGGCGCAGCGGCTGATCATGTCCACGCGCCCGTCCGACACGGTCGCGCGCCTCGGCGGCGACGAGTTCGCGATCCTCCTCGAGGGCATCGGCACCGAGACCGACATCGAGCACATCGCCGCGCCCATCACCGAGGCGTTCAACCGGCCGCTGCTGGTCGACGGCCGCGAGACCGATGCCTCCGCCAGCATCGGCGTCGCCTGCTCGCAGCCCGGCGACGACGCCGAGCAGCTGCTGCGCAACGCGGACATCGCCATGTACCACGCCAAGGCGTCCGGCAAGGCGCGCTTCGCGGTGTTCCAGTCGCACATGCAGGAGCAGCTGCACGACCGCCTGCGACTCGAGCAGGACATCGACCACGCGCTCGCACGCGACGAGTTCTTCCTCGAGTTCCAGCCGGTCGTGGACCTGACGCGCCGCGAATTGCTCGGCGTCGAGGCCCTGGTCCGCTGGAAGCACCCGCATCGCGGCATCGTCATGCCCGGCGCATTCATCCCGATCGCGGAGGAGTCGGACCGGATCGTCGAACTCGGCCGCCGCGTGCTCCTCGACGCCTGCACGCAGGTGCGGTCGTGGTGCCAGTCGGTTTCCGCCGGGGACGGCCTGCGCGTCGCGGTCAACATATCCGGCCGTCACCTTCAGCAGGGCAACCTGGTCGACGACGTGCGTTATGCGCTCGAGGTCTCCGGGCTCGACCCCGGCAGTCTCGTGATCGAGCTCACCGAGGGCACGGTCATGCAGAACACCGACGTGAACCTCGAGCGCTTCCGAGCGCTGAAGGCGCTCGGCGTGCGGCTCGCGATCGACGATTTCGGCGTCGGCTACTCGTCGCTCTCCTACCTGCACCGCTTCCCGATCGACATCCTGAAGATCGACCGCGCGTTCGTGAGCCGGCTCACCGAGCAGGACGGCGGCCCCGAGCTGGCGCGCGCGGTCGTGATGCTCGGCACGACGCTCGGGCTCGAGACGGTCGCCGAGGGCATCGAGAACGAGGCGCAGGCCGCGACGCTGCTCGACCTCGGCTGCGTGGCGGGCCAGGGCTTCCTGTTCGCCAGCTCGATGACCCTCGAGAACGTCGCTCGCACGATGTACATGACGCGCCGCGCCCGCCTGCGTGCCGAGCGCGCCTCGCACACCGACCTTACTGCGACCGGTCGCTTCCGGGTCCAGGAGACCTGGCCGCGTTCCGTGGCCAGCTGAGTGGCGGGCAGCGCCCGGCATCGCAAGCCTGGCGCCCGTAACCGCGATCCAGTTCACAGTTTGCGCAGCCCCCGACGCCCGGCTTTTGGGGCGGAACCCGGCGGCATACATAATGCCGACGTGTGATCGAGCAAGTGCCACGCGAAGCGACAGCCAGTCGAGACCTGACGTGAGCGAGAAACGTCCCACGAGTGTGCAGCCGCCGGCCCCCGCGAACAGTCCGTCGCCGGCCGGCAAGAGTCCTGCGCTCGAGAATACCTCCGGTCGTGTCACCTTCGACTCGCGCGGCAACGCGAAGTGGGAGTGGCGCGCGGACGACGGCGGATTCCATACCGATGCGAGCACGTCCATGGTGCGGTCCCTGGAGCCGCAGGGGCTGGCGCTCGAGTCGACCACGCGCATCCAGCGCCTGATCGCCGGCACCGCGGACAAGGACAAAGCCGATGCGCCGTCGGCCGGGAAGTCGGAGCCCTGGTCCGATGTCCGGGGCCATTCGACCGCGAGCATGCGCATCAAGGCGGCGAAAGCCGCGCAGTCCCGGGTGCCCGGGCACGGCGGCGAGGCGTCTGGCTTCGACCCGTACAACAGCGGGCGCAGCGTGAGTCACGTACGCAAGGCAGCTCGCCGCCCGGTAGCCAAGCCTGCCGCCAAGCCCGCCGAACCTGAACGCAAGGGCCTGCTCGCGCGCCTGACCGGGCGCAAGCCCTGATCGCGCGGTCTGTCGTTACCAACCAGTCACGCCCGGGCGCGCGCGCCGGCCGAGTCCGCGCATCCATGCCGCCGCTGGTTACAGCGACAGGTGCAGGAACTGGTTGAACGCACTGCGCTCGTACTGTGCGAACGCCTCGCCGTCGACGAAGCCACGTCGGCGATACAGTTCCAGGGCTGGCTCGAACGCCGGCCCGCTGCCGGTCTCGAGGCTGAGCCGCCTCATGCCGCGCGCCCGGGCGACGCCGATGATGTGTTCGAGCAGCGCCGCCGCGACTCCGCGCCGCAGGAACGCCGGGTGCGTGCGCATGGACTTGACCTCCCCGGTGCCGTCACCCAGGTCCTTCAGCGCTCCCATGCCGGCGACCGTGTCGCCGATCCACGCCGTCCAGCAAGTCATGCCGGGACCTTTGAGTTGGAGCCGGTCGAGAGCAAAGACGCTGCCGGGCGGCGAATTCGCGTGCATGCCTTCGAGGTGCAGGCGAACGAGTTCCCGCGTCTGCGCGCCGGACAGGTCGTCCTCGCGGATTTCAACGTCTGATGGACTGATCGGCGCCTCCCGCCGCTGGGTCCGGCATCTCTCGAGGTTACCGCAAGCCTGCGGCGATTCATCGAATAATCCAACGCACACAGCGGCGTGCCGACTCGGTCGCCGCGGAAGGGTATAGTCCGGCCGACGAGCCACGCGTGCAGGGGGACGTGGCCATGCCCGGCGACCGGACGACACCGATCGGGTGGATACGCCCGTCTCGCCATCGCAAGACGGCGCCGGACACCGACGTGCCCGGCCGAATCGGCGTCCAGCCAGCCACCCTGGCGGAAACGGATGACGTTGCGTCCGTCCTTGCGGAAGCGTTCTTCAACGATCCAACGTGGTCGTGGGCGTTTCCCGATCCCGCCGCACGGCTGCGCTACTGGCGTGTATGCGTCGCCGAGGCCCTGCGCTATCCGTGGGTCCTGCGCTGCGACGGGTACGAAGCGGTCGCGGTGTGGATTCCGCCAGACGGCACAGAGTTCTCGACCGAGTGCGACGCGCGGCTTCCGCAGCTGCTCGCGGATCTCGCAGGACCCAGGGCCGCCGACGTCGGCGAACTCATACGTCGATTCGGCGAGGCGCACCCTCGTCGCGAACCCCACTACTACCTGAGCCTGCTCGGCACGGCGGATCACCACCGTGGTCGTGGGCTGGGCATGGCGCTGCTGCGCGAGAATCTCGCGCGCGTCGACGCCGAGCGCATGCCGGCCTACCTGGAATCGAGCAACCCCCGGAACAACCACCTTTACGAGTCGGTCGGCTTCGTGAGCGTCACGTCATTTCGGGCACCCGGTGACGGTCCGTTCGTGACCGGCATGTGGCGTTCGAGCGCCTGACGCAGGCCCCCGACGACCGCTCGAATTGCAGCAATCCATCGCTCGAACCATGAAGGACCTCGACATGCTCAACACCAGCGGCGTCGTGATCTTCGGCCCCGGATCGGAATGGTTGTGGACCATGCTCCAGTTCGTGGCACTGAGCGTCACGTTCTACGCGATCTATCGCCAGCTGCGCCTGCAGCAGCAGGAGATCCGCGACAACACCAAGGTGCTGCGCGCCGAAGCCCATCACAACTGCGTGCTGCTCGCCCAGCGACCGTGGGAGTTCCTGCTGCGCGACGAGGGACTGGCGCGCGTCGTGAAGCGGGCGTACGAGTCACCGGAAGCGCTGAGCGACGTCGAGTGGGAGCGGGCCAGCAACTACATGTACATGCAGTTCAACGCCTGGGAGTACGTCTATTACCAGGACAAGGACGGATCCATCCCGAGGCAGCTGATGGTCGGCACCGACGCGTACCACAAGTCCATCATCGCCTCGAAGCCCGGCTACGTGCGCTTCTGGAGGGAATTCGGCCACACGTTCGATGACCCGTTCCGCTCCTACGTGACGGCGGAGTTCGCGCGGCGAGCGGCCGCCAACGAAGCCAGGGGAGTGACCGGTCCATGAAGCACAAGCGCATCGTCGTCACTCACTATGGCGGTGCCGACGCACTGCAGGTGGTCGAGGAACAACGCCCTGAGCCGAAGCCCGGCGAAGTGCGGGTGCGAGTGCTCGCCGCGGGCGTGGCACTGCCCGACGTGCTGGCCCGCGAAGGCGCGCATCCCGAGACGCCCAGGGTGCCGTACACGCCGGGCTGGGACCTGGTCGGCA
>DAOMFD010000049.1:9901-12762 GCA_035429605.1 Steroidobacteraceae bacterium
GCGTGCTCCACCTCGTCCGCCAGCCGGTCGACCTCGGCGCGAATGCCTGACATCAGCATGAGGCCGTTGCCGACGTTCACCATCCAGAACCGCAGCTCGTCAGTCAGCGTCGACGACTGGCGGTAGCGTTCGAGCACCGCGAGCGCCTCGGATTCGCTCACGGGTGACTCGCAGTCCTTCAACGCCTGGTTGGCCCGCTCGGATTCGTAGCAGTTCGACCAGATGTACTGCTGGATCTTCCACGGCGTCATCCCGCGCACGTCTTCCCGGTAACGGGGAATCAGGCCCAGCACCTCGACCACCTGGCTGCCGGCCGCGGCGCTGTAGTGCCGTGAAATCCGCTCGCGCAATCCCGGGTCGCGGATCAGCAGCAGATCGCCATTCGAGCGGATCTCCTGGAAGGTGACGTCGGACTTCCGGTACGGCCACACCTGGCTCGCCTGGTAGTACGCGAGCAACGTCTGCCACGCCGAGCCCTGCAACAGCGTCCCGTCCTCCGCATGGGCGATCGCCGCCGCGCCGTAGTCATCGACCTTCGTCCAGAAGGCGGAGATCTGCTCGAGCTCGCGCGAATCCCCCCGCAACTCGACGCCCAGCCGGCGCAGGTACTCGTCACCACGGGCCGTCTCCTTGCGTTCCTCGTTCCAGTTGCTGACCTGCAGGCCGATGAACACTCCGACGACGACGATGAGCAATTCGATCGCGACCGCCGTCCAGTCGTGGTGCCGCAGCCGGCCGACGAGCGTACGCAGGGACATGCCGCCTCCCCCTCAACACGAGCGAGAGCGACAGTGTAGACAGGTGCGCGCCCGGTGTCGGCACCCGGTAGATCCGGGGCTGTCACGGACGCAGCAACTTGCGCAGTTCCTTCAGCCCGCGTGTATTGACGACGTCCGCCGGCTCGAGCCAGCCACGCCGCGCCTGGCCGATGCCGTACCGCATCAGGGCGAGGTCCGATGCGCGGTGGGCGTCCGTGGAGATCGCGACGCGCACCCCCGCCTCCTTCGCCATGCGACAGTGGCGATCGTCGAGGTCGAGGCGGTCGGGATGGGCGTTGAGTTCCAGGATCCGCCCGCGCTCCTTCGCGGCCTCGAACACGCGCTCCAGGTCGATGTCGTACGGTTCCCGCGCATTGATCAAGCGGCCGGTCGGGTGCGCGAGGATCGTGAAATACGGGTTGTCCATCGCCCGCAGGACGCGCTGCGTCTGCTGCTCGCGACTCCGGTCGAGGCCGTAGTGGATCGCGCACACCGTGAAATCGAGTTCCTTCAGCACCGTGTCGGGCAGGTCGAGCCGGCCGTCGTCCAGGATGTCGACCTCCACCGACTTGAGCACGACGATGCCATCGAGCTTCTCGTTGAGGCGGTCGATCGCACGGACCTGCGTCATCAGCCGGCGGCGGTCGAGACCGTGCGCCATGGTGACGCGCTGCGAGTGATCGTTGATCGCGACGTATTCGTACCCCATCGCGGCCGCGGCCTTCGCCATCGCCTCGATGGTGTCCCGCCCGTCGGTCGCCCGCGTGTGGCAGTGCAGGTCGCCGCGGATGTCGCCCTGCGTAACGAGCACGGGGAGGCGCTTGCGGCGCGCGGCCCCGATCTCGCCGCGGTCCTCGCGCAATTCCGGCGGTATGTACGGCAGGCCGACCGCGTCGAAGACCTCGTTCTCGGTGCGACCGCCGACGCGCTCCTCGCCGCGAAAGACGCCGTACTCGTTGAGCTTCAAGCCCCGCGCCTGCGCGATCTTGCGGACTGCGATGTTGTGCGCCTTCGAACCGGTGAAATAGTACAGCGCTGCCCCATAGCTGGCCGGCGGCACGACGCGAATGTCCACCTGCAGCCCATTGCGCAGCCGCACCGTCGCACGCGTCGGACCATGGGCGACCACCTCCGCCACGTCTTCGTAGTGCACCGCTCGGTCCATCGCAGCGGCGGCCCGGGTCGCGCTCACCAGGACGTCCAGGTCGCCCACCGTCTCGCGCCGTCGTCGGTAGCTTCCGGCCACCACGACCTCCTTTGCGGCCTCACCCGCCCGGAGGTACTCGACGAGCGGCCCGGCAATCTCATCCGCATCGGCGAGACGAATGCGCTTCTCCGCCTTCGCGACCCGCGCGGCGCGCTCGGCGATCAGCTGCTCGGTTCTCGCACCGAAGCCCTTGATCTCCCGGATTCGGCCGCTGCGCGCGGCGCGCTGCAGGTCCTCGAGGCTGCGGATCCTGAGGGCCCGATACAGCGCCTTCGCGCGTTTCGGGCCGAGACCCTCGATGCGCGTCATCTCCACGAGCGGCGCGGGGACCTTCGCGCGCACGAGCTCCAGCAACGGCAAACGGCCACTGGACACGATGGTCTCGATCTTTGCGGCAAGGTCCTTGCCGATGCCGGGCAATGCCGACAGGTCCGCCCCTGCAGCGACCAGCTCGGACATGCTCCGGCCGTGGCCGCGGATGAACTGCGCGGCGTTGCGATACGCGCGGATGCGGAACGGGTTGTCCTCGCGGATCTCGAGAAGGTCCGCGAGTTCGGCGAAGATCGCGGCGATTTCCGCGTTGTGGACGGTCATGCGCCCAGCGCCGCGTCGATCGCAAGCGCTGCCTCGCTACGGGCGGTGACCCTGCCGCTCGGCGGCAGCCGCGATCGTCAGCCCGTGTAGTGCTTCCAGAGCATGTAGCCGGCAAACACGACCAGTGCCGCCAGGAACACTCGGGCCGACCGTGCCTGGGATGCCTTGCGGCGCTCTTCCAGCTGGTCCCAATTCAGCCGCGCTTCGCTGCGGGCACCCTGAAGACTCACGTTCATCGCTCGGCCTCCCCTCGGCCAGTCGTGACATCCTTCCCGATGCCGAACCTAGCGCGGCCGCGGGAC
>DAOMFD010000050.1:0-2276 GCA_035429605.1 Steroidobacteraceae bacterium
GCACAAGGGCGAGTCGATCCGCGTCTTCCCGCTGTCGAACTGGACCGAACTCGACGTCTGGCAGTACATCTACCTCGAGAGCATCCCGATCGTGCCGCTCTATTTCGCGAAGGAGCGGCCGGTCGTCGAGCGCGATGGCACGCTCATCATGGTCGACGACGATCGCATGCCGCTCAAGGATGGCGAGGTGCCGATGATGCGCAGCGTGCGATTCCGAACGCTCGGCTGCTATCCGCTGACGGGCGCCGTCGAATCCAGGGCCGACACGCTCCCCGCGATCATCCAGGAGATGCTGCTCACGAAGACCTCGGAGCGGCAGGGCCGCGTCATCGACCACGACCAGGCGGCTTCCATGGAGAAGAAGAAGCAGGAGGGGTACTTCTGATGGCCCACCAATCCGACCTGATCGAGACCAACATCGAGCAGTACTTGAGGGCTCACGAAACCAAGGGCCTGCTGCGCTTCATCACCTGCGGGTCCGTGGACGACGGCAAGAGCACGCTGATCGGCCGGTTGCTCTACGAGTCGAAGATGCTGTTCGAGGACCAGCTCGCCGCCATCGAGAAGGACTCGAAGAAGTGGGGTACGCAGGGCGACGAAATCGACTTCGCGCTGCTGGTCGACGGCCTGGCCGCGGAGCGCGAGCAGGGCATCACCATCGACGTGGCGTACCGCTTCTTCTCCACCGACAAGCGCAAGTTCATCGTCGCGGACACGCCGGGGCACGAGCAGTACACCCGCAACATGGTGACCGGCGCCTCGACAGCGGATCTGGCCATCATCCTGATCGACGCGCGGAGGGGCGTGCTCACGCAGACGCGGCGGCACAGCTACCTCGTGTCGCTGATCGGCATCCACAACGTCGTGCTGGCCATCAACAAGATGGACCTCGTCGACTATTCCGAGGCGCGATTCCGCGCCATCGAGGACGAGTACCGCGCGTTCGCGCGGCAGATCGGGCTCACCAACATCACGGCCATTCCCCTGTCGGCCCTCCGGGGCGACAACATGCTCGAGCCGAGTGACCGCACGCCGTGGTACCACGGGCCGACGCTGATGGGATTCCTCGAGACGGTGCCGATCGACGAGGACCGCCTGCAGTCGAAACCGTTCCGCCTCCCGGTGCAGTGGGTGAATCGTCCGCACCACGACTTCCGCGGCTTCGCCGGCACCATCGCCGCCGGCCTGGTCCGTCCGGGCGACCGGATCCGGGTGCTGCCGTCCGGCAAGAGCAGCACGGTGTCCCGCATCGTCACGAGCGAGGGCGACCTCGAGCGAGCCGTGGCGGGGCAGTCGGTCACGCTGACCCTGGCCGACGAGATCGACATCAGCCGTGGCGACGTGATCTGCACGGCGGACGCGCCTGGCGCGGCGGCCGACCAGTTCGAGACCACCGTGATCTGGATGCACGAGGAGCCGCTGTTCCCTGGGCGTGCGTACACCATGAAGATCGGCGCCAAGACGGTCACGGCCACGGTCACAGACATCAAGTACAAGGTGAACGTCAATACGCTCGAGCACCTCGCCACCAAGACCCTGGCGCTGAACGAGATCGGGGTGTGCAACCTGTCCGTCGACCAGCAGATCGCCTTCGATCCGTACGTCGAGAACCGCGAAACCGGCGGCTACATCATCATCGACCGCCTCTCGAACAACACGCTGGGCGCGGGACTGCTGCACTTCGCATTGCGGCGCGCGCACAACATCCACATGCAGCACATGGACGTGGACCAGTCCGCGCGCTCGCGGATGATGGGCCAGAAGCCGGCCGTGCTCTGGTTCACCGGCTTGTCCGGCGCCGGCAAGTCCACGATCGCGAACCTCGTCGAGCGCAAATTGCACGCCATGGGCCGCTACACCTACATGCTGGACGGCGACAACATCCGGCATGGCCTCAACAAGGACCTCGGCTTCACCGACGCGGACCGCGTCGAGAACATCCGCCGCATCGGCGAGGTGGCCCGACTGATGGTGGACGCGGGCCTGATCGTGCTCACGGCGTTCATCTCTCCGTTCCGCTCGGAGCGACGCATGGCCCGCGGCATGGTGAAGGACGGGGAGTTCGTCGAGGTGTACGTCGACACGCCGCTCAGGATCGCCGAGGAGCGCGACCCGAAGGGCCTGTACAGGAAGGCGCGTCGCGGCGAGGTCAAGAACTTCACGGGCATCGACTCACCGTACGAGGAGCCCGAGAATCCGGAGGTCCACATCGACACCACCGAGCTGTCGGCGGAGCAGGCGGCCGAGCGGATCATCGTGAGCCTCAAGCGGCTCGG
>DAOMFD010000050.1:2376-11987 GCA_035429605.1 Steroidobacteraceae bacterium
TGATCATCGGTTTCACGTTCTCGATGGCGCTCGGTCGCTACGACCAGCGCAAGGCATACGAGGAGGAGGAGGCCAACGCCATCGGGACCGAGTACCTCCGCGCCGAGATGCTTCCGGCTGCCGATGCCGCCAGGGTGCAGTCACTGCTCCGCGAGTACCTCGACCAGCGCATCCTGTTCTACACGACGCGTGACGAGGATGCGCTCTCGGGCATCTCTGCAAAGACGTCCGATCTGCAGTCGCAGATGTGGGCGGCCGTGAGGGGCCCGGCGGCCGCGCAACCGTCGCCGCTCAGTGCCCTCGCGGTCGCGGGCATGAACGACGTGATCAACACTCAGGGCTATACGCAGGCCGCCTGGTGGAACCGGATTCCGTTTGCCGCATGGGCGCTCATGTTGGCGATCGCGATCTGCACTACGCTGCTGATGGGCATCGGCGCCAGGACGCGCGACCGGTTCCCGAAGGTGCTGCTGGTGCTGCCGGTCGTGATATCGGTCGCCTTCTTCATGATCGCGGATCTCGACAGTCCGCGCCGGGGCGTGATCCGCGTGGTGCCCATGAACCTGGACGTGCTGGCCGAATCGTTGCGCCAGCCGCACTAGGCGCCGACCGTCAGGGCAGCGGGCCGGACACGAAGCGGCGCCGGACGCTCGCGCGCCGGCGCCGTCGTGAGCGACGCGCTGAAGTGCTACTTGCGGTCGAACACCATCACGTTCTTGTACTTGCCTCCCTTCGAATCGGTGCCCTTGCTGTCGAGCGTCATGGTCTTGCCGTCTGCGGAGACGGTGCGCACGGTGTGCCCGACGACCTTGCCACCTTTCTTCTGTTCGCTCTCGACGCGGTTCGCGTCGATCCGCTTGAGCGACAACGTGTCGTAGTCCGCCGCGCCGGTGATGGCGTAGTCCTTGCCGTCGTACTTGTACGACGAGTGCTGCGAGACCTTGGAACCGTCCGCGGCGACACCTTCGACGGTGAGATCGATCCCGTCCGCGGTCGCGGCGTACGTCCGCGTCTGGGACTTCGGCGCGGGACCCGGGTCGAACCTGGACTTGGCGAGATCGAGTGTCCAGGTGCCGACGACCGAGTCGGCCGCACCGGAAGCTCCGGCCGCGGCACTCCCGATGACGAGCGCGGCACCCACGACCAACGAACTGATGAACTTGAGCATGTCTGTCCCCTGTGAGATGTATCTTTCGCGCCTGGCCATCCTCCCGCGGACGCGGTGGCCGGCCGGCAGCCGCGACTATGCGCGCCGGGCCCCGGCCCGGCAATGCTGCCGGTCCTGTGACGTGCACCGCACTCGCGACGGCCGAACGAGCCCGTGCGCCGGCGCAGACACGCTCGATGCCAACAGGCGCAGGGTGGCGTTCCAGTACACTGTCGCTACCACCATCCCCGCCGCCCCGATCGCAGGCTGGCATGACACCTGAACAACGCGGACTGAGGTTCCACATGCGCATGCTGATGGCGCGGACCCTGTTGCCGTTGCTGGCCACGTTCTCGTGCGCCGGCCTGCAGGCGGCCGAGACTGGAGCGCTTGCAGCCGACTCCGTCGACGACACCGACAACGGATCCGTCAGCGTGATCGTGAAGTTTCGCGACGCCCATCGTCCGGGCGACGTGGCGGACGCAGCCGCGGACGAAGACGTCGCCGCGCTGGCAGGGCGAACCGGCATCGGACTTGCGCACGTCCGCAGCATCCAGCCGGGCCTGCGCGTCGTGAAGGTCCGGGCAATCGCTGCCCCGGGATCGCTGGGCGTGGCGCTGCAACGGCTCAGGGAGGATCCCGGCGTCCAGTATGCGGAGATCGACCAGCGGCGGCATGCGCATGCGGTCCTGCCGGACGACACGCTCTTCGACGGGCCGTACTCGGGACAGTGGTACCTGAAGAACGCCGGCGACACCCCGAGCGCGATCGATGCCGTGACGGCCTGGGACACGATCCGCGGCAGCACCGGCGTCATCGTCGCGGTGCTGGATACCGGCGTCCGGTACGACCATCCGGACCTGCTGGCGGCGGGTGAGGGCGGACGCCTGCTGCCCGGCTACGACTTCATCAGCAGCGCGGCCGAGTCGAACGACGGCGATGGGCGTGACCCCGATCCGTCGGACCCCGGCGACTGGTCCTCGAGCTCGGACAGTTGCGGAGCGTCCGGCAGTTCGTGGCACGGCACACGCGTGTCGGGGATCATTGCGGCGTTGACCAACGACACCATGGGCGTTGCCGGCATCCTGTGGAGCGGGTGGGTCCTGCCGGTGCGAGTCCTGGGCAGGTGCGGCGGATTCGACTCAGACATCGTGCCGGCCATGCTCTGGGCGGCCGGAATTCCCGTTTCCGGAATGCCATCGAACCCGTACCCCGCGCGTGTCATCAACCTCAGCCTCGGCAGCACCGGAAGTTGCCCCGCGGAATACGCCGATGCCGTCAAGCAATTGAGTGATCGGGGCGTGCTGGTCGTGGCCTCCGCCGGTAACGAGGGTTCGGTTGTCGCTGTTCCGGCGAACTGCCCGGGTGTAGCTGGCATCGCCGCGATCCGGCACATCGGGACCAAGGTAGGATTCAGCAACCTGGGACCCGCCGTCGCGCTCAGCGCTCCCGGAGGCAATTGCGTCAATGTCGACCCCGGCCTGCCCTGCCTGTACTCCATCGACACGACCACCAATCTCGGCACGACGGGTCCAGCGGCCAACGGCTACACGGACCGATTCGCCGACGCGAATCTCGGGACCAGCTTCTCGGCGCCGATCGTCACCGGCATTGCTGGCTTGATGGCAGCAGCCAACGGAAATCTGACGTCTGCCCAATTGACTGCCCGGCTGCGCGAGGGCGCGAAGCCCTTTCCTGCCTATCCTGCCGACCCGACCGACCCCCCGCTGCCGACGTGTCACACGCCGACTGACGCGAACGACGTTCAGGACCAGTGCGTGTGCACGGCCGATACCTGCGGCGCCGGCATGGCGAACGCCCGCGGAGCAGTCGCGGCAGCCCTGCGACCGATTGCCGCGATCACCCTGCCGGGCCGGTTCTCGCCGGGACAGGACGTCGTCCTGCGAGGTGGAAGCAGCGGCGCCGCATGCGGTCATGCGCTTGCGAGCTATGCGTGGAGCGTGGTCGCAGGGACACCTCCATCCCCAATCGTCGGCGCGAACACCGACACGGCGACCGTGAAGGCGCCATCGTCCGGCTCCTACACCGTTCGGCTCACGGTGGCCGACGATGCGGGGCGCCAGGACGTGGCGGACATCGTCGTCCAGCCGACGCTGGCGACGACCGCTGCGCCGGCATCGGCGGGGGCCACGGCCTGCCCGGCGCCGATCGTTGCGATCACCCTGTCGCCGGTCCTGGCCACGGTCCAGGCGCACGGCGGAACGATCGCTTTCTCGGTGTCGGTCGCCAATGCGACGGACACCGGGGTCCTCTGGTACGTCAATGACGCGGCGGGCGGAAACGCGACCGTTGGAACGATCTCGACGACCGGGTTCTATACGGCTCCAGCCAGCGCTCCGGCAGCCGGGAGCGTCACGATCAAGGCGGTGCCAGCGGCGGATGCATCACGATTCGCCGCCGCCCGCGTGACGATCACGGCGGCGCCGGTCGGTGCCGGCGGAGGAAGCGGTGGTAGCGGAGGTGGCGGTGGCGGCGGCACGTTGGACCCCGTCGCACTGCTCGCGCTCCTTGCCTCACGTGTCGCGCATCTGAGTCGCCGCCCGCAGCAGCGAGGGAGCGAGGCAGCCCGCTGAGGCGGACGCCGGGCCTGGCGATGCTGGAGCGAATCTTCCGTCTGCGCGAGCACGGCACGTCGGTCCGCACCGAACTGACGGCGGGCCTGACCACGTTCCTGACGATGTCCTACATCATCGTCGTGCAGCCTGCCGTGCTGTCGGGCTCGCTGTTCGGCGAGCCGACCGGCATGGATTTCGGCGCGGTCACGACCGCCACCTGCCTCGCAGCCGCACTGGCTTCGGCGATCATGGGACTCTACGCGCGCTATCCGATTGCACAGGCGCCGGGCATGGGCGAGAACTTCTTCTTCGTGTTCTCCGCGATCCCGGCGGCAGCGGCTGCAGGAGCGGCGGTCCCTTGGGCGACGGCGCTGGGCGCGGTGTTCGTGTCGGGGGTGGTCTTTCTCGTGCTCACGCTGGCCGGCGCGCGCGAAGCGGTGATGAATGCCCTGAGCCCGAGCATGAAGCACGCGATCGCTGCCGGGATCGGGCTCTTCATTGCCTTCATCGGCCTGCAGAATGCCGAGGTGGTGGTCGGGGACCCCGGCACCGCTGTGACGCTGAACCCGGACATCGGTTCGCCGGACGTCGCCGTGTTCCTGGTCGGACTGCTCACGGCCGCCGGCTTGCACGCCCGGCGAATCCGGGGCTCGATCCTGTGGGGGATTCTCGCCGCGGGCGCGGTGGCCGTCGGATTGAAGCTCGCACTGCCGTTGCTCGGCGACTCCGTCATGGGCGCGCCGTCGGTCGCCAACTCGGCGCTGGCGACGCGCTTCGAACTTGCCAGCCACGTCGTCGCCGCGCCACCGTCGCTGCAGCCTACGTTCCTGCGGATGGACGTGCGCGGCGCCCTGACGCTGGCGATGGCGCCCTATGTCGCGATCTTCCTGTTCATGGTGTTCTTCGACACCGTCGGGACGCTCGTCGGCGTGGCCGGGCAGGCCGGGCTCATGCCGAACGGGGTGCTGCCTCGCGCCCGGCAGGCGTTCGTGTCGGACGCCACGGCGACCGTGGTCGGCGCGTGTCTGGGCACGAGCACGGTGACGAGCTATATCGAAAGCGCCACCGGCGTCGAGCAGGGCGGGCGCACCGGCCTCACGGCGCTCGCCGTCGCCGTGCTGTTCCTCGTCGCACTGTTCTTCAGCCCCGTGATCGCGATGCTCGGCGCCTACCCGCCGATCACGTCGCCGGCGCTGGTGCTGGTCGGCGCGATGATGCTCGGCAACATCCGCCACCTGCAGTGGGACGACTATACGGAGGTGCTTCCCGCATTCCTGGTGCTGGCGGGCATCCCGTTCACGTACTCCATCGCCGACGGTCTTGCGCTGGGGCTGATCGCTCATCCCATGGTCAAGGTACTGGCGGGCCGGCGGCGGGAGACACGCGCAGCCTCGTGGATCATCGCGGCATTGCTCGCCGGCTATTTCGTCGTCGTCCGCTCTGCAGCCTCGGGTTGAAACACACATGAAGACGATCATCGAACCGTTCCGCATCAAGGTCGTGGAACCGATCCGCCTCACCACGGTCGACGAACGGCGCGCGCTGCTGCAGCGGGCCGGCTGGAACCTGTTCGCCATACATGCGGACGACGTCATCATCGACCTGCTGACCGACAGCGGCACGAGCGCGATGAGCGCCGACCAGTGGGGCGCGGTGATGCGCGGCGACGAATCCTACGCCGGGTCGCCGTCGTACTACCGGTTCGAGGCGGCGGTGCGCGAACTCATGAATTTCCGCCACGTGATACCGACGCACCAGGGACGGGCGGCCGAAGCGATCCTGTTCTCCATCGTGGGCGGGGCCGGCCGGATCGTCCCTTCCAATACGCACTTCGACACGACGCGCGGCAACATCGAGGCGACCGGCGCACGGGCCGTCGACCTCGTCATCCACGAGGCGCACGAGCCGGACAACCTGCACCCGTTCAAGGGCAACATGGACGTGGCGCGGCTGGAGGACCTGCTGCGCGAGTCGGGTGACGCGATCCCGCTCGTGATGCTGACGGTCACCAACAACGCCGGGGGCGGGCAGCCGGTGAGCCTGGAGAACATCCGGGCCACGGCCGAGGTCGCGCACCGCCACGGCAAGCCGCTGGTGATCGACGGCTGCCGGTTCGCGGAGAATGCGTGGTTCATCAAGTGCCGCGAACCCGGCCAGGGCGAGCGTGCCGTGGCGGACATCGTGCGCGACATGTTCGCGGTCGCCGACGGCATGACGATGAGCGCGAAGAAGGACGCGTTCGCCAACATCGGCGGCTGGCTCGCGACCAACGACGACGCGCTGGCGGCCGAGGCGCGCAACCGCCTGATCCTGACCGAGGGGTTCCCGACGTACGGCGGCCTGGCCGGCCGGGACCTCGAGGCCATCGCCGTCGGCCTGCACGAGATCGTCGACGAGCAGTACCTGCGCTACCGGGTGCGCACGAACGAGTACATCGGCGAGAAGCTCACGGCGCTCGGCGTTCCGATCGTGCGGCCGGTCGGCGGTCATGCGGTGTTCGTCGACGCACGACGCTTCCTGCCCCACATTCCGCCGCTCGACTATCCGGGCCAGGCCCTCGCCGTCGCGTTGTACGAGGCCGGCGGGATCCGTGCCTGCGAAATCGGGACCGTGATGTTCGGGATGGGACCCGATGGCGTGGAGCGCGCGGCGGACATGGACCTCGTCCGGCTCGCCATGCCGAGGCGCGTCTACACGCAGTCGCACGCGGATTACCTCGTCGAGGTGTTCGAGGAGGTCGTGCGGCGGAAGGCCGAACTGCGCGGCTTCCGCATCGTGTCGCAGCCGCCGCGCCTGAGGCACTTCACGGCGCGATTCCAGCCACTGGGCTAGAGCGGCTCGAAGCGCGCCTGGAAGAAGCGCAGGTACTTCGGCTCGTAAACCATTTTCAGGCCGCGCGCCGCGCCTCGCGCGTCGTAGACGGCCTTGACCGACTCGGCGACGACGTCCATGTGTGCCTGGGTGTAGACGCGGCGGGGGATCGTGAGGCGCGTCAGTTCCAGTTTCGGGTAATGGTGCTCGCCGGTGGCGGGGTCGCGGCCCGCGCTCACGATACCGCGCTCCATCGAGCGGATGCCGGAGTCGAGGTACAGTTCCGCGGCCAGTGTCTGGGACGGGAACTGGTCCTGACGCAGTTGCGGGTAGAACGCCCGCGCGTCGAGGAATATCGCGTGCCCGCCCACGGGCTGGACCATGGGTACGTCCCAGTCCTGCAGCAGTTCCGCGAGATAGCGCACCTGGCCGATGCGCGCCCGCATGTGGTCGTCCTGCATCGACTCGGCGATACCTATCGCCATGGCCTCCATGTCGCGCCCGGCCAGGCCACCGTAGGTGTGCAGGCCCTCGTAGACGACCACCAGGTTGCGCAGTTCCTCGAACAGTTCCCAGTCGCGTACCGCCAGCCATCCGCCGATGTTCACGAGCGCGTCTTTCTTCGCGCTCATCCAGGCACCGTCCGTGTGGCTGCAGAACTCCTTCACGATCTCGGCGATGGGCTTGTCGGCATAGCCCGGCTCGCGCTCCTGGATGAAGAACGCGTTCTCCGCCAGGCGCGTCGCGTCGAGGAACACGCGCACGCCGTGCTTCCTGCAGAGTGCGTGCAGGGACCTGGCGTTGGCCATGCTGACCGGCTGGCCGCCGGCCATGTTCACCGTCGCGGCGAGGCTCACGTAGGCGATGCCCCGTGCGCCGTGCCGGTCGATCAGCTTCTCGAGTTTCTCGAGATCCACGTTTCCCTTGAACGGGCTCGGGTCGGTGGGATCGTGCGCGGCGTCGGCGATGACGTCCACGAAGATGCCGCCGGCGAGCTCCTGGTGCAGGCGCGTGGTCGTGAAGTACATGTTGCCGGGGACGTACTGACCCTTGCTGATCGCGGCCTGACTCAGCAGGTGCTCCGCGCCGCGGCCCTGGTGCGTGGGCACGACGTGCTCGTAGCCGTACCAGTGCCTGATCGCCTCCTCGAGGTGGTAGAAATTGCGGCTGCCGGCGTAGGCTTCGTCGCCGAGCATCATGCCCGCCCACTGGCGGTCGCTCATGGCATTGGTGCCGCTGTCGGTCAGGAGGTCGATGTAGACGTCGTCCGATCGCAGCAGGAACGTGTTGTAGCCGGCATCCGCAAGAGCCCTGGCGCGATCTTCGCGCCGAGTCATGCGCAGCGGCTCGACCATCTTGATCTTCCAGGGCTCGGCCCAGGAGCGTCGTCCTGACTGCTGGCCCATGGTCCGGTGCACGGTCTTGCTCATGACGGTTCTCCGTGTCTGCCGCGCCGGCCCGACGGCTCACGCAAGTGCACCGCCTGCGACGCAGCGGCGACTATAGGAGCGGCGATATCAGGCCGACACCGAGGAAAACCGTGGTGACCGGGTGACGAGTGCGGTTCGGGATGGTGCCCGGGGCCGGGATCGAACCGGCATGGGGTCGCCCCCGAGGGATTTTAAGTCCCTTGCGTCTACCAGTTCCGCCACCCGGGCAGGCAAGGCAGGCCAGATCATACATCCCCGGCCCGGGTGTCGAGCGCGATGCCCGCCACCTCGTAGCCGCGGCGGAAGTCCTGGACGTGCCGGGTCATCCAGGCCTGCGCCTCGTCGGCGTCTCCGCGGCGCATGGCTTCGACGATGCAGCGCTGCGCGACGGCGATGCGTGAACGACCCTGGGGCACGCGGTCGATCACGCGGCGCAGCGACGGCGCCAGCAGCTTCGTCACGGGTTGCATGGCGAGGACCAGCACGCGGTTCGCGCTGGTCGCGGCGAGCGAGCCGAAGAATTCCACGACGCCGGCCACGGCGCCCTCGGCGCTGCGCGCGGTCTCCACCTTGGCGATGCAGAATTCCAGCCGCTCGATGTTCTCGGGGCGGGGATGCGCCGCCGCGAGCCACGCGGTGCGCGGCGCGATGGCCAGCATTGCCTCCCACAGCTCGATGAACGTCACGTCGTCGAGCGCCAACGCCCTGCTCAGGCTCGACGTGGTCGCGGCCTGCCCGGGTCGCGTCACGCGCAGGCGCTTGGTACCCGCGGCGCGCCCGATGAGGCCCGCCGACTCGAGTCGTCGGACGGCTTCCCGCACCGTCGAGCGGTGCACGGAGTACTGCTCGGCCAGTGCCGTCTCGGACGGCAGCGGATCCCCGGGGCGGAGCGAACGGTCCAGGATGCGCGCCTCGAGGTCCGCGGCAATGCGCGCGAAGGCGGCGCTGCGCGTGCCCCGGTCGGCGGGCTTGAGGCGCGCCGTTCGCCCGGCAGGACGGGCGGGGCGGGCGCGGTGCGGGGCGGCCCGTGCGGGTCTCGAACGCTTGATTTGACGGCTCATAAGATTGTCCGACAATATACGCGGCACGAGCAGGTGGCAAGCGGGCGGAGGCGACGACGGTGGTGGACTTCGACTTCGGGCTCGGCGAGGATCTCGACCTGCTGCGCGAGACCGTGCGGGCATTCGCCGAACAGGAGCTCGCGCCGCGGGCGGACGCGATCGACCGCACCAACCAGTTTCCCCGCGACCTCTGGCCGCGCCTCGGCGAACTGGGCCTGCTCGGCATCACGGTGGAGCCGGAATGGGGCGGCGCCGGGCTCGGCTACCTCGCCCACGTGGTCGCCATGGAGGAGATCAGCCGGGCATCCGGGTCCGTCGGGCTGTCGTACGGCGCCCACTCAAACCTCTGCGTGAACCAGGTCCGGCGCTGGGGCAGCCACGAGCAGAAGGCGCGCTATCTCCCGAAGCTCGTGAGCGGCGAGCACCTCGGCGCGCTCGCCATGAGCGAGACCGGAGCCGGCTCGGACGTCATGGGAATGCGATTGAGGGCGGAACCGCACGGCGACCGCTACGTCCTGAACGGCAGCAAGATGTGGATCACGAACGGGCCGACCGCCGACGTGCTCGTCGTCTATGCGACGGTCGA
>DAOMFD010000051.1:0-11829 GCA_035429605.1 Steroidobacteraceae bacterium
GAGCGCCTGGGAGATGTCGTAGACGGGTGCCGCGGGGAGCACGCCCTGCAGGCGATCGAGCCATCGCTGGGTCGTGGCGCCGGAGAATTCCTCGTCCAGCAGGCGTGTCAGTTCGTCGCGGTGCTCGCGGCGGCCGGCCACGTTCGCAAATCGCGGGTCCGATGCGAGGTCCGGACGCCGGATGGCCTCGGTAAGTGCCTGCCAGAATTTCTCCGTCATGCACATGACGAAGATCCACCCGTCCGCCGTGCGGAACAGCTGCACCGGTACCGCGGACGGGTGCGAACTGCGCGGCATGCGTTCGGTACGGTGCCCCTCGTTCAGGTACCAGTTGCCGGGGTAGGTGAGCTGGTGCAGCGCGACGTCGAAGAGCGACACGTCCACGTCGCCGCCGCGTCCCGTCTTCATCACGCCGATGAGCGCGGCGAGCACCGCCACGGCGGTCGTGATCCCGGTCATGAAGTCGACGATCGACAGCCCCATGCGCGCGGGCGGCGTGCCCGGCTCCCCAGTGAGGTGCAGGTAGCCGGCCTCCGCCTGCATCAGGTAGTCGTAGCCCGGCCAACCCCGACGCTCGTTGTCGCGGCCGTACGCGGAGAGGTGCGCGCAGACGACGCGCGGGTTGACGGACGCGAGGCTGGCGTAGTCGAGCCCGAGCTTCGCCGGCTGGTCCCCGCGCAGGTTGTTCATCACCACGTCCGCCGTGCGCACGAGCCGACGGAATGCCTCCTGGCCCTCCGGCAGCTTGAGGTTGAGCGTGACGCTCTTCTTGTTCAGGTTGAACGTCTGGAAGAAGTGGCTGTCGTGCTCCCCCAGGAAGAACGGGCCCATGCCGCGGGTGGCGTCCCCGCCCTGTTCGCGGTTCTCGACCTTGACCACCTCGGCGCCGAGGTCGGCGAGGTACAGCGAGCCGTAGGGTCCCGCACCGAAATTCTCGAAGGTCAGCACCCGGATTCCGGCCAGGGGCAGCACGGGACTCACTCGCGACTCCGACTCGAAGGTTGGATCCCCGCATGATACCCCGCACCGGCGGCGTGACCGACATGGGCGGCCGGGCGGTGCGCTCCCACGCGCCGTCGAGGTCGGCTCTGCTACGATTCGCATCGACCATGACCATTCGAGCCGGCACCTGACCGGGCACCCACCGACCCGCCTCCAAGCAGCCCACCCGAATCGACCCGGCGGCCATGGCCCGCAAAGGCATCATTTTTTCCACCAAGGACGCGGCACTGCGCGACGACGTCCGCGTGCTCGGCCGGATCGTCGGCGAGATCATCAGGGACCAGTGCGGCGAAGAGGTCTTCGAACTCGTCGAGGGCGACCGCAAGGCCGCGATCGGGCGCCGGCTCGGCGACGCCGACGAGTGCGTCGAACTCGTCGTCCGCATCCAGGGACGGCCGGTGGAACAGGCGCGCGAAGTCATCCGGGCGTTCACCACGTGGTTCCAGGTGGTGAACACCGCGGAAAAGGTGCATCGCGTGCGCCGCCGCCGCCAGTACCTCACCGACAGCGGCACCCCGCAGCCCGGCGGGCTCGAGGAGTGCTTCCGCCGGCTGCGCGACCGCGGCATGACGCTCGCGGAGGTCGCGGCGCTGCTCGATGGCGTGACGCTCGAGCCGGTGTTCACCGCCCACCCGACCGAGTCCACGCGGCGCACCCTGCTGCGGCAACAGCAGCGCGTCGCGCGCCTGCTGCTCGAAGGCATGGACCCGTTGCGGACCCCTGGCGAGCGGCGCGCCACCGTGGAGCGCGTGCGCACCGAGCTCACGACCGGCTGGCAGACGGCGGTGAATTCGCGCGAGCGGCTGACCGTGGCCGACGAGCGCGAGCACGTGCTGTTCTTCCTCGTCGAGGTGATCTACGAGGTGATCCCCGCGTTCTACGAGGAGATGGAGGCCGCGCTGGTGAACGCCTTCGGCCACGAGGCCGAGGGCGTGGACCTTCCGACCATGCTGAGGTTCGGGTCGTGGGTCGGTGGCGACATGGACGGGCACCCGGACGTGCACGCGAAGACGATCCGCGAGAGCTGCAACCGCCACCATCGCCTGATCGTCAACCGCTACTTCCTCGAGGCGCAGGCGCTGGCCGAGAAGCTGAGCCAGAGCGAGAACCGCATCCCGGTGTCGGACGCGATCAATGCGCGCATCGAGGCCTATCGCAACCTGCTGCCTTCGGCGCGCGGTTCCATCCCCGTGAGCCACGACCGCATGCCGTACCGCGTGTTCCTCGGCCAGGTTGCCGAGCGGTTGCGGGCGACGTACGAGGGCCGGTCCGGCCAGTACGACCGGGTCGAGCAGCTGCTCGAGGACCTGGAGGTCATCGCCTGCAGCCTCGAGCAGCACAAGGGGCGCAACGCAGGGCTCTTCTACGTCCGCAGGATGCAGCGGCGGGCGCGGGCTTTCGGATTCCACCTCGCGACGCTCGACGTGCGGCAGAGCGCCGACGTGCATCGCGAGATCATCGGCAGCGCGCTGGGAGACCCGGAGTGGGCGACTCGTGCGCCGGCCGAGCGCGCCGCGCGCCTGACCGAGGCGCTGTCGAGCGACGAGTCGCCGTTCGAGGACCTGGGACCGGTCGGCAAGCGCTCGCTGTGGGTGTTCGAGGCGATCGATTTCTGCCGCAACCGTTTCGGGCCGGGTGCCGTGGGTTCCTACGTCGTGAGCCTCGCGCGCGATGCGGACGACGTGCTGTCGGTGCTGCTGCTCGCGCGCTGGGCGGGCATGGCCGCGGGCCCGGGCGAGCAGGTGCCGCTGGACGTGACCCCGCTCTTCGAGTCGGTCGCGGCGCTCGAGCAGGCCGACGAGACCCTCGCGCGGCTGCTGTCCAACCCGGTCTACCGGGCGCACGTCGCCGCCCGCGGCAACCGGCAGGTCGTGATGATCGGCTACTCGGACAGCAACAAGTCCGCGGGCATCCTGGCCTCGCGGTGGGTGCTGCGAAAGGCGCAGGAGGCGATGGATGCCGCCTGCGAGCGAGCCGGCGTGCGACTGCAGGTGTTTCACGGTCGCGGCGGCGCGATCGGCAAGGGTGGCGGCCGCAACGAGGCGCTGGTGCGGGCGATGCCGCCGTCCGCGGTCCGCGGCGGCCTGCGGGTGGCGGAGCAGGGCGAAGCCATCAACGATCGCTATGGGCTCCGGCCGCTGGCACTGCGCAGCTTCGAGCAGGTCGTCAGCGCGTTGACGCTGGTGACCGCGGGCGAACACGGCCAGGAGCCGGTCGACGCCCGGTGGCGCGAGGCCATGGAGACCCTGGCCGGGTCGAGCCGGACCGCTTACCGGTCCCTGGTGCACGACGATCCGTCGTTCTTCGACTATTTCCAGGCGGTGACCCCGGTGGACGTCATCGAGCGCATGCAGATCGGGTCGCGCCCGGTGTCCCGCGCTGCGGATGGTGGCGTCGCGGCGCTGCGACCCTTGCCCTGGATCTTTGCCTGGTCGCAGAGCCGCCACATGCTCCCCGGCTGGTTCGGGTCGGGAACCGGGCTGGCCGCCGCCGTGGAGCGGTTCGGCGTGGGCCTGCTGGGCGACATGTACGCCCGCTGGCCGTTCTTCGAGGCGCTGCTCGACGACATCGAGATGATGCTGGCGCGCGCCGACATGGGCGTGGCGCGCTTCTACGACCAGCTGGCGCGGCCCGAGCACGGCCGCTATGCGGAGGCGATCACCGGGGAGTACGCCGCCAGCGTTGACCGGATCCTGGCGATCAAGGGCGAGACCTGCCTGCTCGACGAGGAACCGACGTTGCAGCGCTCCATCCGGCTGCGCAACCCTTACGTGGATCCGCTGCACCTGGCGCAAGTGGACCTCCTGAGGCGCTGGCGCGAGTCCGGCCGACAGGACCGCCAGCTGTTCGAGGCTCTGGTCGCGACGGTGAACGGCATCTCCCAGGGACTGCAGGGCTCGGGCTGACTGCAGTTTCCCTTGTTGACTCCCGTCTGGCGCTGCTCTAGCGTCAGAAGCGAGGCATCTCATCGCGCGGCGATCGCCGCGTCACCGGACACACGAGGGGTTCTCCATGGCAGCGAAGAAGAAGGCGCGGCGCACCACATTGCGCAGCAGCAAGGGCAAGAAACTCTACGCGGTGCGTGATTCCAAGGGCCGGATCCGCGACATCCAGACCTACAAGCGTGCGCACGCAGCCGACCTGCGTCGCAAGTCGAAGAAGGAAACCGCCGCGAAGAAGAAGGCGGCCAAGAAGAAGGTTACGCGCACGGCCGCCAAGGCCAAGGGCCGGCTCGCCAAGGTGCGGGAAGCGATCCGCAAGGCGATGAAGAAGGCGCCGGTGAGAGCGAAGAAGCAGGTCACTGCGGCGCGCGCCGCCGTGCGCAAGGCGCCGAAGCAGGCGCAGGCCGCGATGCGGAAGGCGGTGAAGAAGCTGCCGCCGAAGGCGCAGAAGGCAGTGGCCAAGGCCGAGAAGCAGATCAAGAAGACGGCGGCCCAGGCCGAGACCAGGGTTGCGACGACCGTGAAGGCCGTGAAGAAGCAGACGGCCGCGACCGTGAAGCAAGCGGAGGCAGCGGTTGCCAAGGCCCAGGACTCTGCGGAGAAGTCGGCTGCGACGGTCGTCGAGCAGGCGAAGGACCTGTTCCAGAAGGCCAGCGACGCGGTCGGGACGGCCGTCGAGACCGTAGTCGAGAAAGTCACGCCGGAGCAGCCAGCGTCGAGATAGCGCCGGCATCACTGTCCGCCTGACGAACGAGGCCCCGCGGCCGCAAGGCCGCGGGGCTTTTTGTCACTGCCGTGACGGCGCCGACGGGCGCGCCATCGTCACCACGGAGGGTCGCCTCGCGAGGTGCCCGGGGAATGCGGCCGCAGGCTCGCAGCCTTCGCCCGCGACCGACGCGTAGCCCGGGTCCCACGGCATGACGATGCGGACCCGTTCCGCGGCGAGTTCGATCTTCGGCATCACGGCCGGGGTCTCGCGTCCGCCCTCGGCGTCGAGCATCGCCTGCGCCGAGCCGTGACGCGCATGCGACTCCGCGAGATCCTCCAGCGTGAGCTGTGTCGGGGCCACGAACATGAGCTCGCCGCGCGCTTGCGCGGCGACCGCCGCCGCTGGTTCGATCCAGACGTGCTCCGTGAGTTCGGAATGGTCGGCGCTCGCCGCCTGGCCATGCGGCAGCATGGCCACGAAGAAGCGCGTGTCGAAGCGCTTCGGCTCCATGGAAGGCGTGATCCAGTGCGACCAGTACACGAGCCGGCGAAGGTCGATGTACAAGTCCTCGTCCCGCAGCATCCGCACGAACGCCGACGCGTCGGCAGTCACCTCCTCGCGCCGCGGCGCGAGGCGCGACGCAGTGTCGGGAGCGCAGGGCTCGCCTGCCGAATCGCTGGCAAGCAGGACACCACTTTCCTCGAAAGCTTCGCGGCAGGCCGCGATGTACAGGCCCACCGCGGCAGCCGGGTCCAGCGACTGGTCCTGCATGGACTTCAAGCGGGCGGGCGCGGGTGAGTGTGGTCCCGGAAGGATGCGCGAGAGTGCCTCGGGCGACTGGTCCGCCGCATCCATGCGCCCGCCGGGAAACACCCACATGCCGCCCATGAATGCGATCGCGGAATGCCGGCGCATCATCAGCGCCTCGAGTGCACCACCGTGCTCGCGCACCAGGACCAGCGTCGCGGCCGGGTGGATCATGCGATCTTCACGACCTGCTTGCCGAAGTTGCGGCCGTGCAGCATGCCGATGAATGCCTCCGGGGCGGACGCGAGGCCGTGTGCCACGGTTTCCCGGTACTTGATGCGACCCGCGATCACGCCGGCGGCCAGTTCCTTGAGTGCCGGCGGCCACGCGTCCATGTGCTCGCTCACGATGAATCCCTGCAGGCGGATGCGCATGACCAGCAGCGTGCGCACGTTGTGGATCGGGATCTCCTCGCCCTCGTAGCCGGCGATCAGGCCGCACAGGGCGATGCGCCCATGCGGATTCATGCAGGCCAGCGTGCCGTCGAGGCAGACCCCACCCACGTTCTCGAACAGGCAGTCCACGCCGTCCGGCGCAGCGGCACGCATTGCACGGGCCATCGACTTCGCGTCGCGGTGCTCGCGGTGGTCTATGCAGGCGTCGAAGCCGAGCTCCGAGGTGACGTAGGAGCACTTCTCGGGGCCGCCGGCGATTCCGACCGCGCGGCAGCCGGCCATCTTGGCGAGCTGGCCGACCGCGCTGCCGACCGCGCCACTGGCGGCCGACACGACTACGGTCTGGCCCGGCTTCGGCTCACAGATGCGGTTCAGTCCGTACCACGCCGTCACGCCCGGCATGCCGAGCACACCTAGATACGCCGACATCGGGATGCGGCTCGCATCGATCTTGACGAGGCCACTACCGTCGGAGACGCCGTATTCCTGCCAGCCGAGTCGCCCCACGACCGTGTCCCCGACCGCGAATTTCTCGTTGCGAGTCGCCTCGACGACGCCGACCACGCCACCGACCATCGTCTCGTTCAGGGGCTGCGGGTCCGCGTACGAACGGGATTCGAGCATGCGGCCCTTCATGTACGGGTCGAGCGACAGGTAGTGGACGCGGACCAGGAGCTGGCCGTCGGCGACCTCCGGCACGGGCACGGTCTCGAGACGAAAGTTGTCAGGAGTGACGGGGCCCGTCGGCCGGCTGGCGAGCACGATGCGCTGATAGGTCCTGGTCATGGAATGTCTCCGGTGATCGCACGACAGAGCGCGACACTTTGCACGATTGCCCGGATAACACCAAAGGCTCGCGAGCGCGCTGCAGACGTCGCGTCCGTCGGTGACTTCGGGGCACCGTTCGGGATCCGGAAATGACCTTCAAAAACAACGAGGTGCGCCGCGCGCCGCGAATCGTTCGCAGAAGCCGGCGTCGCGTCGGACCCGGTGGCCGGGTAGGCTGCGCGCGAGGCAGTCCTCGGGGGGTGACATGGCGGGTCGCTGGCTGATCTACGGGGCGAATGGCTACACCGGCAGTCGCATCGCCCGTGCCGCCCGCGTGCAAGGCCAGGCGCCGGTTCTCGCCGGGCGCAATGCCGCAGCCGTCGGCGCACTGGCGGCGGAACTCGGATTGCCCTCGAGCATCTTCAACTTGAGCGACGCGGCTGCGTCCCGCGCCGCACTCCGTGACGTGGACATCGTTGCCCATTGCGCCGGTCCGTTCTCGGCCACCAGCGCCCCCATGGCGGATGCCTGCATCGCCACACGCACCCACTACGTGGACATCACCGGCGAAATCGACGTGCTGGTCGCACTGCAGGCGCGCGACGAGGAAGCCCGCCGCGCCGGGATCGCGCTCTGCCCGAGCATGGCCTTCGACATCATCCCGACCGATTGCATCGCGGCCATCCTGAAGGACGCCTTGCCCGACGCGACGCACCTCACGCTCGGTTTCGCGGGCCTCGACGAACTGACGGCCGGGACGCTGAAGTCGGCCCTCGAGGGCGTCGGCCATGGCATGTCGCGCGTGCGCGAGGGCGGCCGCCTGGTCGAGATCCCGTATTTTTCCCGACGATGCCGGCTGGATTTCGGCGACGGCAGGGGCGAGGTGGATGGCTTCAACATCCCGTGGGGCGACGTCGCGGCCGCGTACTGGTCGACCGGGATCCCGAACGTCGAGGTCTACATTCCTGCCGACGCGCCCATGGCGCGCAGCGTCCGCATGATGCGGCCGCTGCGACCATTGCTGCAGATGCGCCCGGTGGTGCGACTGCTGCAGCGCGTGGTGTCCGCGACCAGCAAGGGACCGACGGACGAATCGCTCGCGACGACTCATACGCACGTCGTCGGAGTCGCGCGGAACGCCCTCGGACTGGAACGCCGGGCGCAGCTGCAGTGTCCCAACGGGTATCGCCTGAGCGTGGATGGAGTGCTCATGGCGGTGGAGCACCTCGTGTCCCATCCGGGAACTTTCGGCTTCCGCACGCCCTCCATGCTGATGGGCACCCACTGCGTGGAGCGCCTGCCGGGCGTCTCGCCCATCGTCGTGAAGTGACGGCGCGCCACCGCACAATCGGGAAAGCCCTTACTTGCGCGCGACCAGCGGTGGATCCACCGCACGCTGGGGCGGAGCCAAGGTCCGAGCCGATGCGTTAGTATCGAACGATCGAGCAGCGCGTCCGACCACTTCGACGGAACCACGAAACGCCAATGACGCCGGGCACTGCAACTCTCCAGGCGAAGGGAATGGCGACCATCCGCGGCGCGGACTTCGCGACCCTGCCCAACCTGCTGTCGCTGGCACGGATCGTCGGTGTGGCCGCCGCCGTCCTGCTGTACTTCGCCGGTCATCCGCTTGCGACCGTCATCATCGGCACGGCCGCGTGCCTCACGGACCACCTGGATGGATACCTCGCGCGCCGGCTGGGGCAGGAGACGACGCTCGGGGCGATGCTCGACCAGGCGGCCGACAGCTTCACCACGGCCATTGCGCTCGCGATGCTGGTGATCGCCGGCGGATTTCCGTTCGTGTTCCTGATCGTGTTCCTGGCCCGGGAATTCTGGGTGGGAACGGTCCGCCGCTACGCGGCGCTCGGCAGCCGTGAGATCCCGTCGCACGTGTCCGGCAAGATCGCCACGGGATTCATGTACTACTCGATGTTCGTCATGGCCGTGATCCTGATGCTCGGCGTGCCGGAGTCCATCTCCTGGTGGCTGCACCCGCTCGCGTACTACAGCATGGCCTTCGGCCTGGCGCTCAGCTGCTATTCGGGCTGGCGCTACACCCTCGTGCTCGCTGGAAAGGAGTCCTGATGCCCGTCGTCACCGCGCGCGGCCGGCCCGAAGTCCTGCTCTGTCCCGGGCCCGTCATGCTGTCGCCGGGCGTGAAGGCCGCGCTCGCCCAGTGCGAAGTGGGGCACCGCGATTCGCGCTTCTCGCGGGTAGTCGCGCGCCTGCGCCAGAACTGCGCGACGGTGCTGGGTGCGACGGCCGACCACAGCGTGATGTTCGTCACCGGCCCGGCGACGTCCGGCATCGAGGCGACGTTCGCCACGCTGTTTCCGCAGGAGCGCGCGGTGCTGGTCCCGGTGAACGGGGCGTTCGGATTGCGCCTGGTCGAGATCCTCGAGACCCACGGCATCCCCTGCGTGCCGGTCCATTTCGGCTTCGGGCAGCCGTACGCGCTCGAGCGCATCGAGGCCGCGATCGTCGAGGGCAGTCGAGCCGGCGTCGCGGCTCTCGCCATGACTCACCATGAAACGTCGGCGGGCATCGTCAATCCGGTTGCGGGGGTTTGCGCGGTCGCACGACGACACGGACTGCGCACGTTCGTGGACGCGACCTCCAGCGCCGGTGCCGAGGCGCTCGACGTCGGACGCGACGGCGTGGACGCATGCGTGACGACCTCCGGCAAGTGCCTGCATGGCGCGCCCGGGGTGGCGCTCGTCTGCGTGAGCCGCGAGTGGCTCGGCGAGCGCTGCGGGTCGCGGCCGCGGACGTATTCGCTCGACCTGCGGCGCTATCACGACCAGCTCGAGACGAATTCCCAGACGCCATTCACGCCGGCGGTGCCGCAGTTCATGGCGCTCGACCGTGCGGTCGAGGAACTGCTGCAGCGAGGCGGAGTCGGCAGGCGCGGCCTCGAATACCGTCGTCGCCGCGATTTTCTCGCCGCGGCGATGGGAGAGCTGGGCCTGTCCCTGCTGTCGCTGCCGCGCGGGACGGAGGCGAGCTCGATCCTGACCGTGCGGGTCCCCGAGGCGCTGGGATTCGACGCGCTGTACCGGGCGATGCAGGAGCGCGGCTACGTGATCTATGGCGCGAAGGCGCCGCTCGCGCCCGACTACTTCCAGCTGAGCGTGATGGGCGAATTGTCCGACGCCGACCTGTCCGGGTTCGTGGAATCGTTGCGCACGGTGTTGGCGCGGACGGCTGCGGAGTTTCAGGCCGCCTCGGCCTGAAGCCGCGGGCTCGCCAGTACACGCCGATACCCTACAGGCGCGCGACACCCGATCTCGCGAGGGGCGTGAGTCCCGTCCCACCTGACTGCAGGTGGGCGACGATGGCGCGGCGCATGCGCGGCTCCCAGAACCTGCGCAGGTGATTGGCGACCTGATCGGCCGCCACGGCCTCATCCTGTTCCGATGAGAAGAACGCCGCGATCTCGTTCGCCATCGCGACCAGCCGGTCGACGTTCATGACGTGGCGACCGTGTCACGCGTGGCGCCTGCGCCGGACCGGGCAGGGCGCGCTGCGTCGCGCTCGGCACGTCTCCGTGCCCGCCACGCGTCCGGGTCCTCGAGCTTGACGACCTCGACTGCAGTGACCTTGTATTCCGGGCAGTTGGTCGCCCAGTCGGAGTGCTCTGTCGTCACGAGATTCGCGCCAGACTCGGGGAAATGGAATGTCGTGTACACCACCCCGGGCGTCATGCGCCTGGAGATCGTCGCGCGCATCACGGTCTCGCCGGTCCTGCTCGCGAGGCCCACCCAGTCGCCGTCGGCGATGCCGCGGCTCTCGGCGTCGTGCGGATGGATGTCGAGCCGGTCCTCGGACTGCCAGGTGAGGTTCGACGTGCGGCGGGTCTGCGCTCCCACGTTGTACTGGAACAGCGTGCGCCCCGTGGTGAGGATGAGCGGGAAGCGGGCGGTCGTCCGCTCCGGTGTCGGCACGTACTCGGTGACGATGAACCTGCCCTTGCCGCGCACGAACGATCCGACGTGCATGGTCGGCGTGCCTTCCGGCGCGGCCTCGTTGCACGGCCACTGGATGCTGCCGAGACGGTCGAGCTTCTCGTAGGTGACGCCGGCGAACGTCGGCGTGAGGCGCGCGATCTCCTGCATGATCTCGGACGGGTGGCCGTAGTGCATCGGGTGCCCCAGGGCCTGCGCGAGGCGCATCGTCACCTCCCAGTCCGCCAGCCCCGCGAGCGGCTCCATGACCTTGCGGACGCGTGAGATGCGGCGTTCGGCGTTGGTGAACGTGCCGTCTTTCTCGAGGAAGGAGCAGCCGGGGAGAAAGACGTGCGCGTACTTCGACGTCTCGTTCAGGAACAGGTCCTGCAGGATCACGCACTCCATCGCCTCGAGCGCCGCCACGACGTGGCGCGTATCCGGGTCGGACTGGACGAAGTCCTCGCCCTGGATGTACAGGCCGCGGAAGCTGCCGTCGAGGGCCGCCTCGAACATGTTGGGGATGCGCAGCCCGGGCTCGGATGCGAGCGGCACCTGCCACGCGCCCTCGAACAAGGCACGCGTCGACGCGTCCGAAACGTGTCGGTAGCCGCTGAACTCGTGCGGGAACGAGCCCATGTCGCACGACCCCTGCACGTTGTTCTGCCCGCGCAGCGGGCTCACGCCCACGCCCTCGCGTCCGAGGTGACCCGTGGCCATCGCGAGGTTCGCGATCCCCATCACCATGGTCGAGCCCTGACTATGCTCCGTTACTCCAAGTCCATAGTAGATCGCGCTGTTGGGGCCGGCCGCATAGAGGCGCGCCGCGGCGCGCACGAGTGCCGCGGGCACACCGGTCACGGCCTCGGTGGCCTCCGGAGAATTTCGCGGTTCGGCGACGAACGCCTTCCAGCGCCGGTACGACTCGACCTCGCAGCGTTCCCCCGCATAGGCGTCGTTCGCGAGCCCTTGGGTGACCACGACGTGGGCGAGGGCATTGATCATGGCCACGTTGGTGCCCGGCCGCAGCTGCAGGTGCACGTCGGCCGCAACGTGTGGCGTGCGCACGAGGTCGATCGCCCGCGGATCGATCACGATCAGCCTGGCACCCTGGCGCAGTCGCCGCTTCATCTGCGACCCGAACACCGGATGGCCGTCGGTCGGATTGGCGCCAATCACCACGATCACGTCGGCGTGCGCTACGGATGCGAAATTCTGCGTGCCCGCCGATTCCCCGAGCGTGCTCTTGAGCCCGTAGC
>DAOMFD010000052.1:0-4881 GCA_035429605.1 Steroidobacteraceae bacterium
GGCGTCCTCGAGTTGCAGCGGATTCTCGGGGCGGAGGACCGGGATCTGGAGGTTGCGATCGGTACTAATCACGTTCGCGTCCAGATCGGCGACATTCGCTTCACTTCGAAGCTTATCGACGGCCGTTTTCCGGAGTATGGCCGCGTGATACCCAGCAACCCGGGCCTGATCGTCACAGCGAGCCGTGACGAACTCCGCCAGGCGCTGCAGCGAGCGGCAATCCTTTCGAACGAGAAGTATCGCGGTATCCGTTTTGCGGTGAAGCCGAATACCCTGGTCATCCAGTCGCACAACCCTGAACAGGAAGAGGCCGAGGAGCAGCTCGAGGTCGCTTACGACGGAGCGGAGCTGGACATCGGCTTCAACGTCAACTACCTGCTCGACGCGCTTGGAGCGATCGAGGGAGCGGAAGTCGAGGTCGGTCTGACCGACGGCAACAGCAGCTGCCTGATCCGGTCGAATGTCGATGCGGGGACGCGCTTCGTCGTCATGCCGATGCGGCTCTGAACCATCGGGCGCGGGCCGATGAGCCTCGAGCGGCTCGCGATCGAGGACTTCCGATGCGTCGAGCGAGCTGAGCTCGAGTTCGACCCGCGCTGCAACCTGATCACCGGGGAAAACGCCTCGGGCAAGACCAGCTTGCTCGAGGCGATTTTCTTTCTGGGGCGGGGGCGCTCGTTTCGATCGAATCGCAACGAGTTGCTGATCCGCTCGGGTGCGGAACGATTCAACCTGTATGCGCGAATCCTGCGCCATGGCGTGAACCAGCCGCTCGGCATGCGCGTCGCAGGGGACGGCATCGAGGCCCGCTATGCGGGCCGACCGGTCGCCGGGCTCGCAGAGTTGGCGACGCTGATGCCGGTGCAGGCCATCGACCCAGAGGTACACAGGCTGGTGGAGGGCGGGCCGCAGGAGCGACGGCGATACCTGGATTGGGGTGTGTTCCACGTGGAACCAGGCTTCGTCGAGCACTGGCGTCGGTACCAGCGTGCGCTGCGTCAACGCAATGCCAGCCTGAGGGCCGGGCAGGCCGAGGCCCTGGTGCGGGCCTGGGACGAGGAGCTGATCGCCGCCGGCGAGGAGGTCGCCGCCTTTCGGCGCCGATACGTGGCGGGCCTGCAGGGCGCGCTACGGGCTGCCGGGCAAAGCCTGCTCGGCGCGGACGTGGACATCAGTTTGCATCAGGGCTGGTCCGCGGAGCGCAGCCTAGCCCAGTCGCTGGAGCAATCACTGCCGCGCGACCGGGAGCGCGGCCTCACGCACATAGGGCCTCACCGGGCAGATCTCGCGATCCGGATGGATGGCCAGCTGGCCCGGGACCGGGTGTCGAGGGGCCAGCAGAAATTGCTCGCGTCCGCGATGCTCCTGGGGCAGCTTGCGTATGACGCCGAACGAGGATCCGGCGTTGCAGCGCTACTTGTGGATGACCCAGCCGCGGAGCTCGACGCGGGCAGCCTGGATCGTCTGCTCGGACAGGTCCTGAAGCTCCCCGCGCAGTTCTTCGTGACGGCACTGGACCCGCGCAACGCATGCCTCGAGCGCTTGCCGGCAGGGCACAGGTTCCACGTGGAACACGGCTTGGTGACGCGTCTGATATAATTCCGCGTCTTTTCAAGCTGGATTTCACATGAGCGGTGCCGACGTCTACGATTCCAGCAAAATCAAGGTCTTGAAGGGTCTCGACGCCGTCCGTAAGCGGCCTGGAATGTACATCGGGGACACCGATGACGGCACCGGCCTGCACCACATGGTGTTCGAGGTCGTCGACAACTCGATCGACGAGGCGCTGGCCGGTTACTGCACCGACGTCTCGGTCACCATCCACGAGGACCAGTCGGTCACCGTGACCGACAACGGCCGTGGAATTCCTGTGGATATCCATCCGGAGGAGGGCCGCTCCGCAGCGGAAGTGATCCTCACCGTGCTGCACTCCGGCGGCAAGTTCGACGACTCGTCATACAAGGTCTCGGGTGGTCTCCACGGCGTCGGCGTGTCGGTCGTCAACGCGCTGTCCGAGACGCTCCTGCTGACGATTTATCGCGACGGCCAGGAGTACCGGCAGGAATACCGACTCGGCGAGCCGGTCGCGCCCCTGGCGGCCTTCGGGCCCAGCGATCGCCGCGGCACGACCATCCGCTTCAAGCCCAGCGACACGATCTTCAGCAACATCGAGTTCGAGTACGAGATCCTGCAGAAGCGCCTGCGCGAACTGTCGTTCCTGAATTCCGGAGTTCGCATCGAACTCGTCGACGAAAGGGACGATCGTCGGGAAATGTTCCACCATGAAGGCGGGATCCGGGAGTTCGTCAGGTACCTGAATCGGAGCCGGACGGCGATTCACGAGTCAATTTTCTGGTTCCGCGGCGAACGTGACGGTATCGGCGTCGAACTTGCTCTGCAATGGAACGATTCGTACGCAGAGACCATGTCCTGCTACACGAACAACATCCCGCAGCGGGACGGTGGAACGCACCTGGCCGGGTTCCGGGCGGCGCTGACGAAGACGCTCAACGACTACATCGAGAGCGAACTGGCAAGCAAGCGGGACAGGGTACCGACCACCGGCGACGACTCGCGCGAGGGTCTCACGGCGGTGCTGAGCGTGAAGCTGCCGGACCCGAAGTTCTCCTCGCAGACGAAAGACAAGCTGGTCTCGTCCGAAGTGAAGGGCGTCGTCGAGTCGATCGTCGCCGAGAAGTTGAGCGAGTTCCTGCTCGAGAATCCGGCGCAGGCGAAGGCCGTCGTCAACAAGATCATCGACGCGGCGCGTGCGCGCGAGGCCGCGCGCAAGGCCCGCGAACTCACGCGCCGCAAGGGTGCCCTCGACATCGCAGGCCTGCCCGGCAAGCTCGCGGACTGCCAGGAGAAAGATCCCGCGCTGTCGGAGCTGTTCATCGTCGAGGGTGATTCCGCAGGCGGCTCGGCCAAGCAGGGGCGCGACCGGCGCACGCAGGCGATCCTGCCGCTCAAGGGCAAGATCCTGAATGTCGAGCGTGCGCGCTTCGACAAGATGCTGTCGTCCGCCGAGGTCGGCACGCTCATCACCGCGCTCGGCTGCGGCATCGGCAAGGACGACTTCGACATCGCGAAGCTGCGTTACCACCGCATCATCGTCATGACCGATGCCGACGTCGATGGCTCGCACATCCGCACGCTGCTGCTCACCTTCTTCTACCGGCAGATCCCGCTGCTCATCGAGCGCGGGCACGTGTTCATCGCGCAGCCCCCGCTCTACAAGGTGAAGAAGGGCAAGTCCGAGACGTACGTGAAGGACGACGGCGAACTGAATCGCATGCTGCTGCGCTCGGCGCTCGAGGATGCCGAGCTGCACGTGAACGCCGGCGCGGAAGCGATGTCCGCCGGCGCGCTCGAGACCCTGGCGCGCCGCTACATGGAGTTCCAGGCCGCCGCCAAGCGCTCGCCGCGACGGTACGACCTGCACGTGCTCGAGCAGATGCTGCAGCTGCCCGAGTTGTCGGCGGCGGACCGTGAGGACGCCGCCAAGCTCAGCGCCTGGGGCGCGCAGCTCGAGACGATGCTGAATGTCGCGCAGCCCGCCGGCCGCAAGTACACCGTCCTGGTGCACCAGGGCACGCCGCCGCACCTGGTGGTGAGCCGCACCGAGCACAGCGTCACGGTGGAGAAGCACCTGCACCGGGAGTTCTTCAGCTCGAGCGACTACCGCCGCATCGCCGAGCTGTCCCGCACGCTGGCCGGCCTGTTCGGCCCGGGCGCGCACGTGAAGAAGGGCGAGGCCATGCAGGAAGTCACCAGCTTCCGCGAGGCCCTGCTGTGGATGCTGGAGCAGGCACGCAAGGGCCAGTCGATCCAGCGCTACAAGGGCCTCGGGGAAATGAATCCCGACCAGCTTTGGGACACGACCATCAATCCCGAGACGCGCCGGCTCGTGCAGGTGAAGATCGAGGACGTGCTCGGCGCCGACGAGATCTTCTCCACGCTCATGGGTGACCAGGTCGAACCACGGCGCGAGTTCATCGAGCGCAACGCGCTGGCCGCGACCAACATCGACGTCTAGGCGAGCGAATCTCGACCGCAGCCGGTCTGGGGCCGACGCGACTGTGTCATCTGTCCCGGTCGCCGTCGACACACTCTCAGGCAGGCCATAGTTACCAAATAATATTTGGTATTGGCTGATTCATGCGCACGCTAATTAACAACATAATTTAGAATATCTACACGACACTAGATGCCTAGCGACGACCAGAAATCGCACCGCGCCGTGTTGACACCGTCCGCCATCCCGAGCGCCGTCGAGTCCAGTCTCAGGTAGTTGTCGCGCGCCGGGTCGTACTGGGTCCACGCCGGCGCGCCGCTCGCCGCGGGTGCACCGGTGGCCGCGAAGCCTCCCCAGTAGTGCTGCATGTTCGACGACAGCGCGGTCTCGGCGGCGGTCGGCACGTAGCCGCGGATGTTCATCACGCCGAACAGGTAGAACAGCTCGAGGGCGTGGAACGAGCCGAACAGGGGAGCATTGGGGCCGTCCGGTACCTCGGTGAAGAAATAACGAAACACCGGCTCCGACTGGCTGGCCGTCAGCGCGCGGGCGATCGATCGCGCCGGACACGTGAATTTGACGTCCGACGTGAGCGCGACATACGCGGCACGTGACGTGCCGAAGTTCGCGGCCGAGTACAGGCTCGCGACCTGTGCCCGGATCGCGGGATCCTGGACCGTCGAATTCAGGAAGGCAGCGTAGTCGGCGTCCGAAAAGGTCTGCGGGACTTCGAGGCCGGTCTCGTCCGCATTCGTGCCGATCACGACGGGGACGCGGTTCTGGAGGCCGTCGCGGATCGCCTCGAGCGGGATCGCGGGCAATGTCGTGCCGTCGACGCTCGGCTGATAGGGCGCCTGCGCACCGGC
>DAOMFD010000052.1:4981-10523 GCA_035429605.1 Steroidobacteraceae bacterium
GTCGCCGCCGAACGCACCGATGTCGCGCTGCACCCACTTCAATGCCGCGACCATGTCCTCGAGTCCATAGTTGCCGGATCGCGCGTCCGGCGCCTCGGCGTCGAGTCCGGGAAGCACGAGCCAGCCGAGCGGTCCGAGGCGGTATTGAAGCGTCACGACGACGTTTCCGGTCGCCTCGGCGAGCGCCTTGCCGTCGTACAGGCGCTTGTTGCCGTCGATGACCTCGCTCGCGGAGCCCATCGAGTTGCCGCCGCCGTGGATGAAGACCATGACCGGCGCGAGTCCGGACGGGAAGCTGGACTTCGGGGCGAATACGTTCACGGTGAGGCAGTCCTCGTTGCCGACGGGACTGCCGGTGGTGCGGTCGAACTGCGGGCAAGCCTGCGCATACGTGCCTGCCGGCACGTTGCCGGCCGGGCAGGGCGGTGCGGCGGGCGAACGCCAGCGCAGCGATCCGACGGGAGCTGCCGCGTAGCGGATCCCGAGGAAGGACCAGCTGCCGCCCCGGTCGGTGCCGACGTAGCTGCCGCAGGATGTCGTGGCCAGTCCATCCGCCGGTCCGACGGGCGGGGGAGCGCCTCCGGAGCCCGACCCGGAGCCACCGCCGCCACCGCAGGCTGAAAGCAGCAGGGCGAGCATCGTCGTGCGAAATGCGCGCATGGGCATCCCCTGGAGAATCCGGCTGCCGTCAGACTGCCAACGCTGCCGGCCCGGCCCAGTTTACAGCCGACCGTCCGGACCCGCGGCGTAGGCCGCCGGTGGGCTGGTCACTCCTACGGATGACAAAGTGCGAAACCAGTGCAACATTTCGCTGTCGGACCGGCCTAAACGAGAGCCGCCGTCGATGGCAGGAGGGGACCATGGATCGCCTCGACACCGATGCACGCCAGGATTTCCGTCCGCACGAGCACGCGATGGAGGCGCCGGCGCGGTCGCCACGGCCGTCCATGTCCGGGCGCCTCGTTCGCAGCGTGCTGACCAGGCTCGGCGACCCGCGGATCGAATTCGAGCTCTGGACGGGGGAGCGGATCCGCACATCGCTTGAACCGCCGCTCGGTCGGCTGATCATCCGCGACGTCCGGACCCTGCGCGAGATCTGCATGCGCGGTGAAGTGGGCATGGGAGACGCCTATGCCGACGGCGGGCTCGAGGTGGACGGCGATCTTGCATCGATCCTCGAGGACGTCTACCTGCATTCGCCGCGACGTGCCGACGACACAGGACGGCCCGCGGCCGCGACCCGGCGGTCACGACGCGCGCATCGCAACACGCTCGTGGGCTCCCGGGACAACATCCACCACCACTACGACATCGGCAACGCGTTCTACTCGCTGTGGCTCGGCGAGACGATGTCTTACACCTGCGCGTACTACCCGACGCCCGACGCGACCCTGGACGCGGCGCAGGTCGCAAAGATGGATCACGTCTGCCGCAAGCTGCGGTTGCAGCCCTCCGAGCACGTATTGGAAGCTGGCTTCGGCTGGGGCACGCTGGCCACGCACATGGCCAGTCGCTACGGCGTGCGAGTCCGCGCGTACAACATCTCGGAGGAGCAGGTTCGATTCGCCCGCGAGCGCGCTGCCGGGCTGGGGCTGGGCCGGCAGGTCGAGTACGTCCACGATGACTACCGCAATGCGACCGGGCCGTGCGACGCGTTCGTCTCGGTGGGCATGCTCGAGCACGTCGGCACCGAGAACTATGCGACGCTCGGCCACGTCATCTCGCGGTGCCTGAAGCCGAACGGCCGCGGCCTGGTGCATTCGATCGGGCGTAACCAGCCGGAGCCTCTGCATCCCTGGATCGAGCGGCGCATCTTCCCCGGGGCCTACCCGCCGTCGCTCAAGGAGATGATGGACATCTTCGAGCCCTGGAATCTCTCCGTGCTCGACGTGGAGAACCTGCGGCTGCATTACGCGCGCACCTGCCGGCACTGGCTCGAGGCGTTCGAAGCGGCGCGCGACCGGGTTGCCGCGATGTTCGACGAGCGCTTCGTTCGCATGTGGCGGCTGTACCTCGCCGGCTCGACGGCGGCATTCCGCACCGGGGAGCTGCAGCTGTTCCAGGTCGTGTTCGCGCCGGGCCGCAGCAATGACGTGCCGTGGACGCGAGCCGACCTCTACGCGCGGTAAGCCAGCGGGAGTGCGATGCAGTCGTGTGAGGCATTGATCGTCGGCGGCGGACCGGCGGGCTCGACCTGCGCGCGAGCTCTCACGCGCTTCGGGCTCGACGTGGTCGTGATCGACAAGGCCGGGTTCCCGCGCGACAAGGTCTGCGCCGGATGGGTCACGCCGCCGGTGCTCGAGACGCTCGAGATCGACGTCGACGATTACCGCAACGGCCGCGTGCTGCAGGACATCACGGGCTTCCGCACCGGAGTCATCGGCGGCGGCAGCGCCACGACGCGCTACGACGGCCCGGTGAGCTTCGGGATTCGTCGCTGCGAGTTCGACGACTTCTTGCTGCGACGTTGCGGTGCCCGCCTGCGGCTCGGCGAGACGGTGACGACCATCGAGCGAGTTGCGGATGGCTGGGTCGTCAACGGAACGCTGAGCACGCGGATCCTGGTCGGTGCGGGCGGCCATTTCTGTCCGGTCGCGCGCCTGCTTGGAACGAACGTCGGGCGGGCGGAGTCGACCGTCGTCGCGCAGGAGATGGAGTTCGAGCTCGACGGCGCAGGGCCGGGCGACGTCGAGGCGGGTCAGCCGGAACTCTATTTCTGCCGCGACCTGAGCGGCTACGGATGGAGCTTCCGCAAGGGGACGTACCTGAACGTGGGGCTGGGCCGCGAGAACGGCCACGGAATGTCGGAGGCCGTCCGCGAATTCTGGAAATGGCTCGAGGCCCAGGGCAAGGTGCCCGCGGGCATGGCCCCGCGAATGAAGGGCCATGCGTACGTGTTGTACGGCCATGCCTCACGGCCGCGGGTCGCGGATCGTGTCGTCGCGATCGGTGACGCGGCCGGCCTCGCATACGCGCAGAGTGGCGAGGGAATCCGGACGGCCGTCGAGTCCGGTGTGCTCGCGGCCCGGGCCATCGTTGCTGCAAAGGGCGACTACTCGCGAGCGGCCTTGTCCCGCTATGAAGCCGCGATCGAAGAGCGATTCGGACGCGCCGCTCCATCGGCGGCGAGCGGACAACCGCCGGGGAGGCTGCGAGCGGCGGCTGGCCGCTGGCTGCTGTCGCGGCCGTGGTTCGTGCGCCGCGTCGTGCTGGATCGCTGGTTCCTGCACGCGCACGTACCGGCGCTGGAGGTCCGGGCGGTCTGAGCGGCTTCGCCTCGAAGCCAGCCGGCGATCGCCAGGCCAACCGGCCGGTCCGGCCGCGTCGTCATTTGGTTATTCCGAAATCCTGAACGGAGTAATCGGATTGAGCTGGTTTATCCGACCAGTTGCAGGGCGTAGCTTGTGCCCCGTCACGAACGGAGGATCAAGCCATGTTCACCCGCCACTCGACCGACCGCCTGCTTTCCGAAGTGCTTGCCGGCCTCGCGATCACGGTCGCCGCGGTGTTCGCCGCGATGACTTACGCCGTGGTGCATGCACAGAGCTTCGCCTGATCCAGGTCAGTCCGTCCGGAATCCCGCCTTGCGGTGGCTGCCGTCGCAGAACGGCTTGTTCGCGGACGCGCCGCAGCGGCAAAGATAGACCTCGGTGGTGCGCTTGATCGTGCGACCGGTGCCGCTCACGATTTCGAGTGATCCGGTGACCTTGAGCGGTCCGTTCGCCTGCGGCGCAATCTCGAGCGTCCCATCTCGATTCACGAGCGGCGCCGATTCCGTCGTCGCCGGCTCGCCGCTGGCGACAAATCCAATCCTGCCGTGGCTGCCGTCGCAGTACGGCTTGTGCGCCGACGCACCGCAGCGGCACAGCGTCGCACGCAGCGCGGTCGCATCGCCGATCTTCATGTCGGCATGGAAGCCGAGCGGCCCGTTCTCACGTACTCGAACCGTGTTGACCAGCGGCGGGCGCTCGTTCGGCCCAGCGTCGTGGCGCTCGTAGGTGATCGCGCCGGACGGGCAGTTGGCGGCGAGTGCCGCCACTTCGTCCGGCGTCGCGTTGTCGGGGTGTATCCACTCTCCCGCGACGTTCGGCACGAACACGTCGGGCCGGTCGAGGACGCAATGGCGCGAGTGGATGCACTTGCGGGCCTCGAAGTGAATCGTCACGTCTCGGCCGCGAACGGATTCCTTGCTGCTGGTCATGGGGACTCCCGGTGGCGTGTGCCGTAGTCTAGTCCCCGTGCGACCCGGACCTGTCGAAACGGGGCCTGGCGCCTGTCTCAGTCCGGCTTGCCGCCCGGCTGGGCGACGATCTCCGCAATCTTGCCCTCGATCCACTGCTGCGCGCGGGCGTTGATCTCGCGTGGATCAAGCCCCAAGGGGTCGATCGGCGGGCCGATCACGACGCGGATCGTGCCCGGGCTCTTGAGGATGCTGCGGCGGCCCCAGAAGTAACCCGAGTTGTGCGCGATCGGCACGACCGGCGCGCCGGTCTGCGTGCCCAGCAGTGCGCCGCTGATGCCGTACTTGCGCGTCTGGCCCGCCGCCACGCGCGTGCCCTCGGGGTACACGATGATTCCCATGCCGGCCGCGAGCCGCTCGCGGCCCTGCGCGATGACCTGGTTCACCGCCGAGTGCCCGGCGCTGCGGTTGATCGCGATCGGCTTGTAGGTCTTCACCGCCCAGCCGACCACCGGGATCCAGGTGACCTCGCGCTTCAAGAGCCAGGACGCTGGCGGCACGACGAACATCTGTGCCAGGGTGTCCCAGCTCGACGAGTGCTTCCAGAGCGAGATGAACGGGCGGTCCGGCAGGTTCTCCCGGCCTTCGACGACGTAGTGCAGGCCGCAGATCGCGCCGGCGAGCCAGGTGAGGAACAGGCCCCACGTGCGCGGGATCACGTAGCGCTGTTCCAGGCTGAGGGGCAGCACCGCGGCGATGAGCACCGCGAATCCGAACAGCAGCGTCACCGCGAAGAACAGGATCGTGTAGAGGAGCGACCGCAGGTACTGCATCGGGGCCTACCCGGGCAACCTCGACAGGTCGGCGGCGTGCATGAACAGCGCGCGCAGGCGCCCGAGCAGCGCGAGGCGATTTCCCCGCAGCGCCGGGTCCTCCGCCATGACCATCACGGAATCGAAGAATTCGTCCACGGCCTTGCGCAGCACGGCCAGGCTCTGCAGCGCCTCGGTGTATTCACGCGCGCGGAACTTCGGCTCGACCAGGCGTGCCACCGCCAGGACCTGCTCGGCCAGCACCTGCTCCGCCGGATCGCGCAGCAGCGAGTCGTCGATCGCTTCGCCGATCGGACCAGGGGCCTTGCGCAGGATGTTGGCGATGCGCTTGTTGGCCGCGGCGAGGCTGGCGGCGTCGGGCAGGCCGAGGAACCGGGCGAGCGCGCGCAGCCGCGAATCGAAGTCGAGCGGCGACGCCGGGCGCGTCGCGAGCACCGCATCGAACATCTCGGTGGTGACGGTCATGCCGGCCTCGCCGTCGAGGTAATACGCGCGCAGGCGCTCGAAGACGTAGTCGTAGACGTCGCGC
>DAOMFD010000052.1:10623-11712 GCA_035429605.1 Steroidobacteraceae bacterium
GACTTGCGGTCCGTGGTCCAGAAGAACGCCGCGTCGCTGAGCCGAGGCCGCACCACGCGCTCGTTGCCCGCGATGACCTGCTCGGGATCCGCGCTTTCGATGTTCGCAACGGTGACGAACCACGGCATCAGCTTCCCGCTGCTGTCGCGCACGGGGAAGTACCGCTGGTGGTCCTGCATGGTCGCGATCGGCACCTCGGCGGGCAGCTCGAGGAACTGCGCGTCGAAGCGCCCGGCCAGCGGGACTGGCCACTCGACCAGCGCGGTCACCTCGTCGAGCAGCGACTCGTCGATCACGGCCTCGCCCTGCAGCCGCGACGCGACCGCTGCCACGCCCTGGCGGATGGTCTCGCGCCGTTCGTGGATGTCGGCCATCACCCGGCCGCGCTTGCGCAGGACCGCGACGTATGCTGACGGGGTGCCGACACGCAGGGCCTTCGGCGCCATGAAGCGGTGGCCATACGTCACGCCGCCCGCGGGCACGCCGAGGATTTCGCACGGGATCTCGTCGCGTCCGAACAGCATCAGCACCCAGTGCACCGGCCGCACGAATTCTGCCGTGCCGGCACCCCAGCGCATCCGCTTCGCGATCGGCAGGGCGTCGAGCGCGGACTGCACGATGCCGGGCAGCAGCACGGAGGTGCGCGCGCCAGGCTCCGTACCGCGATGCACGAGCCATACGCCCTTGGGGGTCTCGAGCTTCTCGAGCGCCGCAACCTCGGTGCCGCAGCTCCTCGCGAAGGCGAGCGCCGCCTGCGTCGGCGAGCCCTGCGCATCGAAGGCCGCCTTGAGCGGCGGTCCCCGGCGCTCGATGTTGCGGTCCGGTTGCTGCTCGGCAAGTCGCCGCACACGGACGGCGAGGCGCCGCGGTGTCGCATAGCGCTCGACCGCGCCGTGCTTGACACCAGCGGTGTCCAACCCGCTCGCTATGCCGTCCGCGAATGCCGACGCGAGCGTGAGCAGCGATTTCGGCGGCAGCTCTTCGGTGCCGATCTCGACCAGGAAATCGCGGGCCGCAGGGTTCATGCCAGTCCCCGCGTCGTGAGGCCCCGCTCGGGCAGCGGTGGATCGACCATGGGGACAGGCACCG
>DAOMFD010000053.1:0-11663 GCA_035429605.1 Steroidobacteraceae bacterium
CGCATCGTCGTGCAGCTGCCGGGCGTGCAGGACCCGAACGAGGCGCTGCGCGTGCTCGGCGCCACCGCGACCCTCGAGTTCCGCCTGGTGGACGACCAGAACTCGCCGGCGGAGGCCGAGCGCACCAAGCGGGCGCCGCTGGGCTCGAAGCTCTACCACACGCGCGAAGGGCAGCCGGTGCTGCTCAAGCGCGACGTCATCGTGTCGGGCGAGCAGCTGGTGGACGCGAGTTCCGGGTTCTCGGAAGGGGAGCCGGCCGTGTACGTCAAGCTCGACGCGCGCGGCGCCTCCGAGATGCTGCGGACGACGCGCGAGAATCTCGGCCGCCCGATGGCGGTGGTGTTCATCGAGAAGAAGCGCGTCGCCGAGGGCGAGCCCTGCAACGGGCAGCGCGCGGGCAACGACTGCACCGAGGAGAAGGTCATCAGCGTCGCGACCATCCGCGGCATCTTCAGCAGCAACTTCCAGATCACGGGGCTCATGGCGGGCGAGGCGCGCGAGCTGGCGCTGCTGCTGCGCGCCGGGTCTCTGGCCGCGCCGCTCTACATCGTCGAGCAGCGCACCGTCGGCCCGAGCCTCGGCCAGGACAACATCGACCGCGGCGTGCGCGCGCTGGTGATCGGCATGCTCGCCACCTGGGTGTGGATGGTGCTGTATTACCGGGCGTTCGGCCTGGTCGCCGACGCCGTGCTGCTCGCGAACGTCGTGCTGCTCACGGCGCTGCTGTCCATGCTGCAGGCGGCGCTGTCGCTGCCGGGCATCGCGGGCATCGTGCTCACGGTCGGCATGGCGGTGGACGCCAACATCCTGATCTACGAGCGCATCCGCGAGGAGCTGCGCAACGGGCTGAGCCCGCACGCGGCGATCAACGCCGGCTTCGAGAAAGCGTTCTCCTCGATCGCCGACTCGAACGTCACGACCCTGATCGCGGGCGTCGTGCTGTTCACCTTCGGCACGGGTCCGGTGCGCGGGTTCGCCGTGGTGCTGTCGCTCGGCATCCTCACGTCCATGTTCACGGCGCTGGTGGGCAGCCGCGCGCTGATCCACCTCGTCTGGGGGCGGCGCCGCAAGATCGAGCGCCTGTCGATCGGAGGGGGATACTGAGATGGAATTCTTCCACAAGAAGACCAGCTACCCCTTCATGGGGACCCGCCGCCGCTGGTACCTGGTGTCGACGGTGGTGCTGATCGCGGCCCTGGTCTCGCTGTTCGCCCGCGGCCTCAATTTCGGCATCGACTTCACCGGCGGCGTGGCGCTCGAGCTCGGCTTCCCGCAGGCGGCCGACCTCGAGCAGGTCCGCGGCGCGCTGGAACAGCAGGGCTTCACCCACGCGGTGGTGCAGAGCTTCGGCACCTCGCGCGACGTGATGGTGCGCCTGCCGCCCGAGGAGGGCCAGGACACGAACAAGGTGGCGCAGGCGGTGCTCGGCGCCATCAAGGCCCACGAGCCGAACGTGGAACTGCGCCGCACCGAGGTCGTGGGGCCGCAGGTCGGGGCCGAGCTCGCGAACAAGGGCGCGCTCGCCGTGCTGTTCACGTTCCTGCTGATCCTCGCGTACGTCGCGTTCCGCTTCCAGTGGAAGCTGGGCGTCGGGGCCATCGTCGCGGCCCTGCACGACCCGATCGTGATCCTGGGGTTCTTCTCCGAGACGCAGATGACCTTCGACCTGCCGGCGCTCGCGGCCATCCTGGCGGTCATCGGCTATTCGCTGAACGACACCGTCGTGGTGTTCGACCGGATCCGCGAGCGCTTCCTGTCGATGCGCAAGGGCACGCCCGAGCAGGTCATCGACTCGGCGATCAACGAGACGCTGTCGCGAACCATCATGACGCACCTCACGACCATGATCACGATCATGTCGCTGCTGGTGTTCGGCGGCGAGGTCCTGCGCGGATTCTCCGTTGCCCTGGCGATCGGCGTGGTGGTCGGCACGTACTCGTCGATCTACATCGCGAGCGCGATCGCGCTGGACTTCAAGCTCACCGCACGCGACCTGATGCCCGTGCAGCGCGAGAAGGGCGCCGTGGACGACATGCCCTGAGGCCAGCGGCGGCTTCAGGCAGTAACGGGGGAAAACCGCCGTGACCGAACTGGTCTGGGCCGGGTTCATCGCGCTGTTCCTGGCGCTGCTGTTCCTGGACCTGAGCGTCCTGCACCGCGAGGCCGCGGAGCTGTCGGTGCGCCAGGCACTGTCCTGGACGCTGGTCTGGATCGGCGTGGCGGCATCCTTCACCTTCGTCGTCTACGGGCTCTACGAACACGGCTGGTTCGGTTTCGAGCCGGGCGAAGGTGTCTCGGGCGGCCAGGACGCGGTCCTGCAGTTCGTGACCGGCTACCTGCTCGAGTGGTCGCTGTCGGTCGACAACATCTTCGTCATGGCGCTCATCTTCGCGTACCTGAAGATACCGCCGCTGTACCAGTACCGGGTGCTGTTCTGGGGCATCGTCGGCGCGATCGTGCTGCGCGGACTGATGATCCTGGGCGGGACCGCGCTGCTCGCGCACTTCGACTGGATGTTCTACGTGTTCGGCGCAACGCTGCTCATCTCGGCGCTCAGGATGCTGCGTGACGACGAGGCGGAGCGCGACGTCGGCTCCGGGTTGCCGGCACGCCTGATCCGGCGCTTCGTGCCCGTGACCGACGAGCTCGATCGCGCGCGATTCTTCGTGCGTCGCGACGGGCGTGCGTATGCGACCCCGCTGTTCGTCGCCCTCGTCATGGTCGAGCTCACGGACGTGGTGTTCGCCGTGGACTCGATCCCGGCGATCCTGGCCGTGACGCGCGACCCGTTCCTGGTGTTCACGTCCAACGCCTTCGCGATCCTGGGGCTGCGCTCACTGTACTTCGCGGTGGCCGGCCTCATGGCCCTGTTCCGCTACCTCAAGTACAGCCTGGTGCTGATCCTCGCCTTCGTCGGCGTGAAGATGCTGCTGGCGAGCGCCTACCACGTGCCGAACCTGGTCTCGCTCGGCATCATCCTGGGCACGCTCGCGGGCGGCGTCGTCGCGTCCATGTGGGCGACGCGGCGCGACCGCTCGGCGCCGGGCAGCGGCGATCCCGGGTTCTAGCTGCTGCGGCGGTCGAGCTTGCTGTGCTTCCTGCCGTACAGGAAGTACACCAGCAACCCGAAGAAGGTCCACACGACGAGGCGCACCCAGGTATCGAAGGGCAGCGCGATCATCATGTAGGAGCAGATCAGGGCGCCGGCCGTGCAGACGAGCCAGGGAGCCTTCACCCGGAACGGCCGCTCCAGGTCCGGCCGGGTGCGGCGCAGCACCAGCACGCCGATGCACACCACGACGAACGCCATGAGCGTGCCGATGGACACGAGCTCGCCGAGGATCGTCACCGGCAGCAGCCCGGCGACCGTGGCGGCGACCACGCCCGTCAGCACCGTCGAGAACGACGGTGTCTTGAACTTCGGGTGCACCCTGGCGAACACCGGTGGCAGCAGGCCGTCGCGCGCCATCGCGTAGAAGATGCGCGGCTGGCCGAGCAGCATCACCAGCATCGTGGAGGTCATGCCGGCGATGGCGCCGAGCTTGACCCAGCCGGCCAGCCAGCTGAGCGCCGGGTAGCGATCGAGGGCCAGGGCCACCGGGGCCGGCGTGTTGAGTTCGAGGTACGGCACCATGCCGGTGAGCACCGCGGCGACGCTGATGTACAGCACCGTGCAGATGGCGAGGCTCGCGAGGATGCCGATCGGCATGTCGCGCTGCGGATTCTTGGCTTCCTGTGCCGCGGTCGACACGGCGTCGAAGCCGATGTAGGCGAAGAAGATGATGCCGGCGGCGGTCACCACGCCGCTCCATCCGAAATGCCCCGGGCCGGTGTTCGGCGGGATGAACGGATCCCAGTTCGCGCCCTGCACGTACCAGGCGCCGAAGCCGATGAACAGCACGATGACGGTGACCTTGATCGCGACTACGATGCCATTGAATCGGGCCGATTGATGGATGCCGATGTAGCAGAGCGCGGACATCACGCACAGGATCAGCACCGCCGGCAGGTTGATGATCGCGCCGGTCGCGACCAGGCTGTAGTGGGTGGCGCCCTTGGTGAACGGCGCGTTCGTCAGCTGGTCGGGCAGGTGGACGCCGAGCTGGTTCATCAGGCTGACCACGTATCCCGACCAGCCGACGGCGATGGTCGCGGCCGCGAACAGGTACTCGAGGATCAGGTTCCAGCCGACGAACCAGGCGACGAACTCGCCGAGGGTCACGTACGAGTAGGAGTAGGCGCTGCCCGAGACCGGGATCATCGCTGCGAATTCCGCGTAGCACAGTCCGGCGAAGGCGCAGCCGATGCCCGCGATGACGAACGACAGGACCAGCGCCGGACCCGCGTGGTTGGCCGCGGCCGTGCCCGTCAGGACGAAGATGCCGGTGCCGATGATCGCGCCGATGCCGAGCATCACCAGGGCGCGGGCGTCGAGGGCGCGGTGCAGTTCGTTGCCCGTGCCGGCCTCGTGCAGGTCGCTGATGGGCTTGGTCGTGAACAGGCCGTGTGCCATGAAGTCCCCCGCTCGAGTTCGTGGATATTGTTCGCGCTGGTCCGGGCGCCGGCGGAATGTACCCTGACGGCGGCCCCGCGCGATAGGGGCCCGAGTCCCGGTTTCAGCCCTCGCGCAGCGCCTCGGGCACGAACGGCCGCAGGCACTCGACCATGGCCTCGTAGACTTTCGGGGTTCCGGCGATGACGTTGCCGCCCTGGCGGTACTCGCCGCCGGAGAGCGTGCCGATGTGGCCGCCGGCCTCGGTGATGAGCAGCGTTCCCGCCGCCGTGTCCCAGGCGTTGAGCCCGATCTCCCAGAAGCCGTCGATGCGGCCAGCAGCCACGTACGCCAGGTCCAGCGACGCAGCGCCGGGCCGCCGGATGCCCGCGGTCTGCTGCATGACCGCCTTGAGCATCGCGAGGTACTCGTCGATCCACTGCGCATTGGCGCGGTACGGGAAACCCGTGCCGATCAGCGCACCCTCGAGACCCGGCTGCTTGCTCACGCGGATGCGTCGCCCGTCGAGTTGCGCCCCGTCACCGCGCGACGCGGTGTAGAGTTCCTGTCGCATCGGGTCGTAGACCACCGCGTGTTCGAGCCGCCCACGGTGCTCGCAGGCAACCGACACCGCGAAGGTCGGGAATCCGTGCAGGAAGTTGGTGGTGCCGTCCAGCGGATCGATGATCCAGACGAACTCGTCGCCGCCGCTGCGGCCGCCTTCCTCGCCGAGGAAGCCGTGGTCCGGGTGCGTGCGCCGGATGGTCTCGATGATGTCGCGCTCGGCGAGCTGGTCGATCTCGCTCACGAAGTCGTTGCGGCTCTTCGCACGCACGCCGAGCGTGGGGACCCGGTCCACGTTGCGCACGATCAGGTCTCCGGCGCGGCGCGCGGCCCGGACGGCGATGTTGAGTAGGGGTTGCATGCGGGCGGCTAGAATACCAGAGCATGTCCATCGCGATCGTCCTCGTCGGCATCTCGCACCCTGGCAACATCGGCTCGGCCGCGCGGGCGATGAAGACCATGGGGTTGACGGAGCTGCGCCTCGTGGCGCCGGAGCGGTTTCCAGCCACGGAGGCGACGGTGATGGCGGCCGGCGCCGACGACGTGCTCGCGAGCGCGCAAATCCATGCGGACGTCGCAGGTGCAGTGGCTGACTGCGGCCTGATCGTCGGCACGACGAGCCGGGCGCGCCATCTTCCCTGGAGAATCGTCGAGCCACGCGCGGCTGCGGTCGAGATCGCGGCGGCCGCGCGCGACGGCAAGGTCGCGATCCTGTTCGGAGCCGAGCGGACGGGGCTCTCGAACGAGGACATCGAGCGGTGCCAGCTGCTGGTCTCCATCCCCACCGGTTCCACCTACAGTTCGCTCAACGTCGCCATGGCCGTGCAGGTCGTCGCGTACGAGGTGCTGGTCGCCCTGCGGGGGGAAGCCGCGGCCGCGGCCGCGCGCGGTGTCCCGCTCGCAAGCGCCACGGAAATGGAGCGCTTCTATGCGCACCTCGAGCAGGTGATGGAAGAGACGGGCTTCCATGATCGGACAGGAGAAGGTCACCTGATGGCGCGGATCCGCCGCTTGTTCAATCGTGCGGTGCTCGACCAGAACGAGGTCAACATCCTGCGCGGGATCCTGACGTCCGTGCAGGGCAAGCGCCGCCGCGCCGGGGAGCCGCACGCGGACCAGCCGGAGCAGCCATCGTGACGATCGTCTACCTCGACAACGCGGCGTCGACGCCGATGGATCCGCGGGTGATCGAGGCCATGCTCGAGTGCTGCGGGCCCGGCGGCGACTTTGCGAATCCCTCGGCGACTGGACACGAGCCGGGACGTCGGGCGCGCGCACGCGTGGAGCAGGCCCGCGCCGAGGTCGCGCACCTCGTCGGTGCTGCGCCGGAGCAGGTCGTCTGGACATCCGGCGCCACGGAAGCCGACAACCTCGCGCTGTTCGGTGCGGCCCGTTTCCACCGCGCAAAGGGGCGGCACATCGTGACGTCCCGCACGGAGCATCCGGCGGTCCTCGACAGCTGTCGCCAGCTCGAGCGCGAAGGCTTCGAGGTCACCTACCTGAAGCCCGGGCCGGACGGCATCGTGCAGCCGTCGCAGGTCGAGGAGGCGCTGCGCAGCGACACGATCATCGTCTCGCTCATGCACGTGCAGAACGAGATCGGGGTCGTGCACGACGTGGGCACGATCGGGCGCATCTGCAGGGCGCGGGGCGTGCTGTTCCACGTCGATGCCGCGCAGGGGGCGGGCAAGCTTCCGATCGACGTCGGCCGCGACTGCATCGACCTGCTGGCGGTCACCGCCCACAAGGTGCACGGGCCGAAGGGCGTGGGCGCGCTGTGCGTGCGGCGCGAGCCGCGGCTGGGGCTCGTGCCGCTCCTGTTCGGCGGCGGGCAGGAGCGTGGCCTGCGGTCCGGCACGCTTCCGACGCACCAGATCGCCGCGATGGGGCGCACCTTCGCGATCGCCGCGGAGGAAATGAGTCTCGACGCCGGGCGGATCTCGGGATTGCGCGACTGGCTCTGGCGGGCGCTTTCCGCAGTTCCTGGCGTCCTGTTGAACGGCCATCCGACGCAGCGGGTCGCGGGGATCCTGAGCGTCACCATCGACGGGGTCGAGGGCGAGACCCTGCTGCACGCGCTCGGCGACCTGGCCGTGTCGTCGGGGTCGGCCTGCGCGACGACCCACGCCGAGCCGTCGTACGTGCTGCGCGCGCTCGGTCGCAGCGACCGGCTGGCACAGAGCACGCTGCGGCTCAGTCTCGGGCGGTTCACGACACGGGAGGAGGTCGAATTGGCGGCGCGGCGCATCACGACCGAGGTCACGCGGTTGCGGTCCATCGCGCCAGCCGCCGCGCCGATGCCGGCCGCGTGATGAGCGATCCGCGCTACAGCGCCGAGGTCTGCCGGCGCGTGCTGGAGCTGCCGGGCAGCGCACCGCTGCCCGCCGACGCGGTCGTGGCGGCCGGCGCGGCCGGGGACGTCGAGCACGGCGCGCGCGTCGAACTGCGATTCCAGGTCGCGGAAGGGCGAATCCTGCGTGGGCAGTTCCGCGCGTTCGGCTGTCCGCACGTCATCGCGGCGGCGTCGTGGGTCACCGACCGGCTGGGCGGCAAGGGTCGCGACGCACTCGCGACCTGGGACTGGCGCGAGGCGGCCGACGCGCTCGAGGTGCCACCGGCGAAATTCGGGCGCCTGCTCACGGTCCAGGACGCCGTACGGGACGCGGCGCGGAACTGGCCGGTCACACCCGGGTCTACTGTGTAGAATCTCGCCACCCCAGGGCGCAACGAACCATGGCTGTCACGCTCACACCCGCCGCCGCCGATCGAGTCCGGAATTTCCTCGCCAGTCGCGGACGAGGCGTCGGCCTGCGCGTGGGCGTCAAGAAGACCGGTTGCTCGGGCTATGCCTACGTCGTCAACTACGCCGACGAGGTCGCGGCCGGGGACGTCGTGTTCGAGGCTGCCGGCGTCAAGGTGGTCGTCGACGCCGAGAGCCTGCGCTACGTCGACGGCACGGAGGTCGACTTCGTGCGGCACGGGCTCAATGAGGCGTTCCGGTTCCGCAACCCGAACGTCCGCGGCGAGTGCGGCTGCGGCGAGAGCTTCAACGTCTAACTGCCCGTCCCGACTGATCTTTTTTATTGGCTCGCCCCGGACCCGAAGGTATACTTCGCGGTTCGAATCCGGCCTCGCCGGGACCCGGGCAGCGGGTCCGCGGTCGTGGGGCCCAAGTTTCACCATCGCCTGGGGCCGCCGGCCCCGACCAAGAGGAATCGCATGTCCGTCGAACGCACGCTGTCCATCGTCAAGCCCGATGGAGTCCGCAAGAACATCATTGGCGAGGTCTATCGCCGCTTCGAGAACGCGGGGCTGCGCATCGTCGCCGCGCGCATGATGCGCCTGTCGCAGTCGGAGGCCGAGGGTTTCTATGCGGTGCACCGGGAGCGTCCGTTCTTCAAGGACCTCGTGTCCTACATGACCTCCGGCCCGGTGGTCGTGCAGGTGCTCGAAGGCGACAACGCCGTGGCGAAGAATCGCGAGATCATGGGCGCGACCGACCCGAAGAAGGCCGCCCCGGGCACGATCCGCGCCGACCTCGCCGAGAGCATCGAGCAGAACGTCGTGCACGGCTCCGACAGCCTGGAGAACGCGGCGCGCGAGGTCGCGTACTTCTTCGCGGAAACGGAACTCTGCCCGCGCTGAGCCGGAACTCCGCCCCCGTCCCGCGAGTCACCTGACGCATGACAGACGTCGCCGCCACGAAGACGAACCTGCTCGGCCTGACACGGGCCGGGATGGAGGCGTTCGTCTCGGGGATGAGCGAAAAGCCCTTCCGCGCGCGCCAGCTCATGAAGTGGATCTACAAGCGCGCGGTCGGCAACTTCGAGGAGATGACGGACCTCGGCAAGGACTTCCGGCGCCGCCTCGGCGAGGTCGCCGAGATCCGCGTGCCCGAGGTGATCCTCTCGCAGCACTCCGCCGACGGTACGCGCAAGTGGCTGCTGCGGTTCGAAGGCGGGCAGGCTATCGAGATGGTCTTCATCCCGGAGCCCGGACGCGGGACGCTGTGCATCTCGAGCCAGGTCGGCTGCACGATCAACTGCGGCTTCTGCTCCACGGGCGCCCAGGGGTTCAATCGCAATCTCTCGACCGCCGAGATCGTGGGCCAGGTCTGGCTGGCGAATCGCGAACTCGGCTATTCGCCGGACGGCGACCGGGTCATCACCAACGTGGTGTTCATGGGCATGGGCGAGCCGCTCATGAACTATCGCAACGTCGTGCCAGCCGCCGAGATCATGATGGACGACCTGGGCCTGGACCTCTCGCGCCGCAGGGTCACCATCAGCACTTCCGGGCTCGTCCCGCAGATGCTGCGCATCGCCGACGAGACCAACGTGGCGCTCGCGGTCTCGCTGCACGCGCCGAACGACGAGCTGCGCAGCGAGCTGATGCCGATCAACCGGCGGCACCCGATCGCGAGCCTGCTCGAGGCGTGCTGGCACTACGTCGAGAAACAGAACGCCCGCAGCGTCACCTTCGAGTACGTGATGCTCGACGGGGTCAACGACAAGCCCGAGCACGCCCGGCAGCTCGCGGCGCTGCTGCGCGGCCGTCCGGCCAAGGTGAACCTCATTCCGTTCAATCCGTTCCCCGGCACGCGCTACCGGCGCTCGAGCGAGGCGGCGATCGAGCGCTTCCGTGACCTGCTCATCAAGGGTGGCGTGATCGCTACGATCCGGCGCACGCGCGGCGACGACATCGATGCCGCATGCGGGCAACTCGTCGGTCGCGTCAACGACAGGACCACCGCGCGGCTCGGTGAGCGCAACCTCCTCCCCGCGTCGGTGACCCACGCATGAAGCGGATCCTCGCAGGTCTCGTACTGGCGCTCGTCTTCACGTCGGCGGTTGCGCTCGAGCAGGAGAGCCAGGTCGACATCAAGAAGGCCGGGGAAGCCAACGCGCAGCTTGCGCTGGCCTACATCCGCCAGGGTGATCTCGCGACGGCCCGCGAAAAGCTCGAAAAGGCCATGGACCAGAACCCGGACTCCGTGACCACGCAGCTGGCCGCGGGATTCCTGTACGACCGTCTCGGCGACGACCGCAAGGCGCAGTCGCACTTCGAGCAGGCGGTCAAACTGAGCCGCGACGACCCGAGCGTGTTGAACAGCTACGGGGTCTTCCTGTGCCTTAAGGTCGACAAGAAGAAGGGCGAGGCCATCCTGCTCAAGGCGGCCGCGAGTCCGATGAACCGCAACCCCGAGTTCGCGTACGCCAACGCCGGGCGCTGCGCCCGTGCCGACGGTCGTCCGAAGGACGCCGAGCAGTACCTGCGCAAGGCGCTCGGCTACAAGGCCGACCAGCTCGACGCGCTGTTCGAGATGGCGTCGCTCGAGCACGAGCTCGGCAACGACCTGGCGGCCCGCGCCTTTCTCGAGCGCTACGCCGCGGCTGCGCCTGTGTCGGCCGCGTCGCTGTGGCTCGGCTACCGCATAGAGCGTGGCCTGGGCGACAACGCCCAGGCTGCCCTGTACGCCGACCGGATCAAGCGCGACTACCCGATGTCGGCCGAGCTGACCGCCCTGCTCGACGCGGAGAAGGCGCAGAAGTGACCAGGGCGGAAGCAGAGATCGCCGAGCTGCCGACGGATCCCGGGGCGCGGCTCAGGCGGCAGCGGGAGGCGGCCGGACTGACCCAGCAGGACGTCGCCGAGCGGCTGAATCTCGACAGCGGCGTGATCGTCGCTCTCGAAGGCGATGACTTTGCGTCGCTCGGCGCGCCGGTCTTCGCACGCGGGCACCTGAAGCGTTACGCGACGCTGCTCGGCGTCGCCGAGGCCGAGATCGTCGGGGCCTACGAACGCTCGCGGACCCAGCTGGCGCAGCCGACGCTGATTCCGAAGGCCCGCGAGGAGATGGCGCCGGTGCGCGCACGTCCGGTGTGGCCTTGGCTCGCAGGTGGCGCGGCGCTGTTTCTCGTGGCCGCCGGCCTTGCGGCGTACCTCGCCGGGAGCTTCGGCAAGACGCAAGGCACCGCCGACGCCAGCGCGTCGGGCCCGGCGACCAGCGGTGCTGCAGGGGCGCCGGCCGGGGCGACGACCGCTCGCCCATCGCCCGCCACTGCCGCGGCAGCCGCCGCGATGCCGGCGGACGGCGCCACCATCGCGGCCCCACCCGGACCGGTCGCGCTTGCGTTCGATTTTGCGGCCGATTCCTGGGTGGAGGTCTACGACGGCTCCGGCACGGTGGTGCTGTACGATCTGGGGCGGTCGGGCACGCGACGGTTCGCCACTGGCGCAGGACCCCTGCGCGTGACGCTGGGCAACCCGTCGTCGGTGAGGCTGTCGGTCAACGGCCGGCCGGCCGCGCTGCCAGTGCCGCCGGCGGGCCAGACGGTGGTCCGTTTCAACGTCGGCGCCGCCGGCCCGTCACGCTGATCCCCGGGGAAGGGCGCATGGCCGACACGATTCCACCCATCCGCGGCATGAACGACGTGCTGCCCGCCGAGTCTGTCGCCTGGCAACGGCTCGAGAGCGTCGCCCGTGAGACCTTCGCCGAATACGGCTACCGGGAGATCCGCCTGCCGCTGCTCGAGCGCACGGAACTGTTCAAGCGCTCGATCGGCGAGATGACCGACATCGTCGAGAAGGAGATGTACACGTTCGA
>DAOMFD010000054.1:0-2042 GCA_035429605.1 Steroidobacteraceae bacterium
GCCTTGAGCTCGCGCAATCGCTACCTCACGCCCGAGGAGCGCGAGCGCGCGCCGCTGCTCTACCGTGCGCTGGACCGGGCGCGCCGACGTCTCGAATCCGGCGACTCCGACGTGGCCGCGATCGAGCGCGAAGGAATGGAGGCCCTCGGCGCCGCGGGCTTCCGTCCGGATTATTTCGAGGTGCGCATGGCCGGCACGCTCGCGCGCCCGCACGGTCACAACGTCGATGTCGTGGTGCTCGCCGCCGCGCGGCTCAGCAGGGCACGCCTGATCGACAACCTGCAGTGCCGGGCGAACGGCCACCTCGGCTGAGCGCCCATTCGACGGCTTCCCTGACTACCTCGCTCGGGTGTTGCCGCCGCCGTTCCAGCGCGGCCGCAACCTCGGGCGTGTGAGGCGCATTTCCGAGCGCGATGGCGATGTTCCGCAGCCAGCGCTCGTGGCCGATGCGGCGGATGGCGCTGCCCGCAAGACGTTCCTCGAACTGCGCTTCGCTCCAGGCGAAGAGCTCCGTCAGGCGTGATGCATCCAGGCCGTGGCGGGGATGGAAACCGCTCTCGGTGGTCGTCTTCGCGTAGCGGTTCCACGGGCAGACGAGCTGGCAGTCGTCGCAGCCGTAGATGCGGTTGCCGATCGCCGCGCGAAATTCCTCGGGGATCGGCCCGTGGTGCTCGATCGTGAGGTAGGAAATGCAGCGCCTCGCATCGAGGCGGTAGGGCGCCACGATCGCCCGCGTCGGGCACACGTCGATGCAGGCGGTGCAGCTGCCGCAGTGGCTCGCCACCGGCTCGTCGACCGGCAGGGGCACGTCCGTGAAGATCTCGCCGAGGAAGAACCACGAACCGTCGTGGCGGTCGAGCAGGTTGGTGTGCTTGCCGATCCAGCCCAAGCCCGCGTCGCGCGCGAGCGCCTTTTCCAGCACCGGCGCGCTGTCGGTGAACGCGCGATAGCCAGCCACTCCCACGGCCGTAGCCAGCTGTCCCGCGAGTCGCGCCAGCCGATTGCGCACGATCTTGTGATAGTCGCGGCCCAGCGCGTATCGCGACACGTAGCCCTGGGTCGCATCGCCGAGCACCGTGGCTGCGTCCGTCGCGTCGGGCCAGTAATCCATCCGTGCAGAAATGACTCGGCTGGTGCCAGGCACCAGTTCGGCAGGACGCGCGCGACGAGCGCCGTGCCGCGCCATGTACTCCATGCTTCCGTGGTGGCCGGCTTCGAGCCATTCGACGAGGCGTCGCTCGTCCTCGGGCAGTTCCACCGCGGCAATGCCGACCTTCTGGAAACCGAGGTCCCGCCCCCAGGTCTTCACCTGGACGGCGAGTGCTGCCGGATCGATGTTCGGGTTCATCCGTGCCGCGGCGCGAGGAAGGCGGCCAGTATAATGCCCGCATGCACTCGCTCGCCGGCGCCCTCTACTCGGCCTCCCAGGTGCGCGACCTCGATCGGCGCGCCATCCACGACCTTGGGATCCCCGGTTACGAACTGATGTCGCGCGCCGGCCGTGCGACGCTCGACGCGCTGTGCGCGCTGTGGCCCACCGCGCGATCGATCGCTGTGCTGTGCGGTCCCGGCAACAACGGCGGCGACGGCTACGTGGTCGCGCGACTCGCACGTGCGCAGGGATTGCGCGTCACCGTCGTTGCGCTAGGCGATCCCGGCGCGCTCACGGGTGATGCGCGTCGTGCGTACGATGAGTTCGTAGCGGCCGGAGGCCGCTGCGAGGGCTGGTCTCCGGGGGCGCTCGAGTCCGACGTAGTCGTGGACGCGCTCTTCGGCACGGGGCTCGCGCGCGCCCTCGATGGCGCGGCCGCCAGCATGATCGCGGCGGTCAATGCGTCCGGGCGACCCGTGGTAGCGGTCGATGTGCCATCGGGCCTGCAGGCAGACACGGGCGCCGTGCTCGGCGCCGCAATGCATGCGGACCTGACGGTGACTTTCATCGGCCGCAAGGTCGGCCTGTACATCGGCGAGGGACTCGATCACGTCGGCCGGGTGCTGCTCGACGATCTCGCCGTGCCGCCGGAGACCTACGACGGCGCGAT
>DAOMFD010000054.1:2142-4266 GCA_035429605.1 Steroidobacteraceae bacterium
GCCGGGTGCTGCTCGACGATCTCGCCGTGCCGCCGGAGACCTACGACGGCGCGATCCCCTTGGCGCGACTGATCGGCGATGCGACCGTCGCGCCTGCACTGCCGCGGCGGGCACGGACGTCGCACAAGGGCGCGCACGGGCACGTACTCGTGGTCGGCGGCGGACCCGGCATGCCGGGGGCCGCGCGACTGGCTGGGGAAGCGGCGCTGCGCGCCGGGGCAGGGCTCGTGACGCTCGCGGTCCATCCCGAAAGCACTGGGGTCGTGGCGACGCGCCCCGAACTCATGTGCGTCGCAGCCAAGTCTGCACGCGACATCGAACGTGCGCTGGGTCGCGCGACCGTCGTCGCCGTCGGGCCCGGCCTCGGACAGGGCGAGTGGGCCACCGAATTGTTCGGCGCCGTACTCGCGAGTGGTCTGCCGCTGGTCGTCGATGCGGACGCGCTCAACCTGCTGGCGTCGGCGCCGCGCAAGTCCGATCACTGGGTGATCACGCCGCATCCCGGTGAAGCCGCACGCCTGCTCGACATCACTGGCGCAGCCGTGCAGGCGGACCGACTCGCGGCGGCGCGCGCGCTGCAGGAGCGCTACGGCGGCACGGCCGTGCTCAAGGGAGCGGGCACCATCGTGCATCCGCCGGGTGGACCGCCGTGGATCTGCGATCGCGGCAATCCCGGGATGGCGGCCGGCGGCATGGGCGACGTGCTCACGGGCGTCATCGCGGGCATCGCCGCGCAGTGCGGCGATCTCGCGCTCGCGGCGCGGGCCGGCGTGTTCGTGCACGCCCAGGCCGGCGATCTCGCCGCGCGTGCCGGCGAGCGCGGCATGCTCGCGAGTGACGTGCTCAGGCAGGTCCGCGCCTGCGTGAATCCTTCGTGCGAGTGACGACCGCCGACGCCGATGCGACGCGTGCGCTCGGTGCGCGGCTCGCGAACGCGTTCCTGGCGGCGGACGAGGCGGGCGCCATCGTCGTCGGCCTGTCGGGGGACCTCGGCGCGGGCAAGACGACACTGGTGGGCGGCCTGCTCGGTGCGCTCGGTCACGATGGCGCGACCCGCAGCCCGACGTACACGCTGGTCGAGCCCTACCGGCTCGCGGGACGCGACGTGCATCACTGCGATCTCTATCGCCTGCGGGATCCGTCCGAACTCGACGACCTCGGACTGCGCGACCTCATGACGCCGCGCAGCCTGCTGCTCGTGGAGTGGCCGGAGCGTGCGGGCGGTCGGCTCGGCGCTCCCGACCTGTCGCTCGTCCTTGCCTATGCGGACGGCGGTCGGACCGCGGAGCTGTCGGCCGCGAGCGAGGCAGGGAAACGGGTACTTGCGCTCATTCCCTGAGACGCGGTGTGACGATCCTCTCGTATCTACATAATTTCATTGAAATATCCCGGTGGATCAGGGTAGATTACGTCGCATGCCCGCGCGCCCGGCCAAGACAACCGCGTTCCTGCTGGCATTCGCCGCCCTGTTTGCGGCGACCGTGGCGTCCTCCGCCGCCCCCACCCGCGTCACCGACGTGCGCCTCTGGTCCGGCCCCGAAGGCACGCGGCTCGTGCTCGACCTGTCGGCGCCGGCGGAGTTCCAGGTATTCGCGGTCGAGAATCCCGACCGCATCGTGATCGACCTGCAGAACGCCGACCTCGTGTCGCGCAAGGCGCTGCCAGCCGGGCAGGGACCGGTCAAGGCCGTGCGATCGGGCCCGCAGCCGAACCACGGCCTGCGACTGGTACTCGACCTGGACGCACCGCATGCGATGCGCAGCTTCAGCGTGGGACCGGACGGCAATGCCGGCGACCGCCTCGTGGTCGAACTACCTCCGGCAGGCGCCGCAACCGCTACGGCCACCGCCGCGGCGGCAGCCGGTTTGCCAGGTGCGGCGGGAGCGTCGGCGCCGGCTGCTGCTGCGACCACAGCGCGCGCACCGGACGGTGCCAGTCCGGTGAAACGGCTCGCGCAGGCCGACGTGAACGCGCGCGACCTCGTCATCGCAGTGGATGCAGGACACGGCGGCCAGGACCCGGGCGCACTCGGGCGCAGCGGCACGCAGGAGAAGGACGTCACGCTCGCCATCGCCCGGCGGCTCGCGGCCGCGATCGACGCGGAGCCCGGCATGCGCGCGGTGC
>DAOMFD010000054.1:4366-11609 GCA_035429605.1 Steroidobacteraceae bacterium
CCGGCGTCCGTCGTCAAGGAACTGGTCGAGAACAGCCTCGATGCCGGCGCCCGGTCGATCGAGATCGACGTGGAGCGTGGCGGTGCGGAACTGTGCCGGGTTCGCGACGACGGCGCCGGCATCTCGGCGACGGAGTTGCCGCTCGCGCTCGCACGGCACGCGACGAGCAAGATCGGTCGCATCGAGGACCTCGAGTCCGTGCGCACGCTCGGGTTCCGTGGCGAGGCGCTGCCCAGCATCGCCTCGGTGTCGCGCACGAAGATCGTATCGCGCACCGCGGACGCACCAGTGGCCACCGCGATCTCCGTGCTGGACGGCGTGATCAGCGATCCAGCGCCGCAACCGCACCCGCCCGGCACGACCGTCGAAGTGCGCGACCTGTTCTTCAACGTGCCGGCGCGCCGCAAGTTCCTCCGCTCCGAGCGCACCGAGCTGCAGCAGATCGAGCGGCTGGTCGAGCGCCTCGCGCTGAGCCGCTTCGACGTCGGCTTCCGCCTGAGTTCCGCGCGGCGCGCACTTGCAAGCCACCCGCCGGCGCGGGACGAGCGGGCGCAGGACGCGCGGGTGGCTGCCGTCCTCGGCGAGGAATTCATCGCCAACGCGCTCAAGCTCGACCACGAGGGCTCGGGGCTGCGGCTGCACGGCTGGTTCTGCATGCCGACCTACGCGCGCAGCCAGGCGGACCAGCAGCACTTCTTCCTGAACGGCCGGCCGCTGCGCGACAAGCTGATCGCGAGTGCCGTGCGCCTTGCGTACCGCGATGTCCTCTATCACGGTCGCCAGCCCGCGTACGTGCTGTATCTCGAGATGGACCCGGCGCGCGTGGACGTGAATGCGCACCCGCAGAAGCTCGAAGTGCGTTTCCGAGAGCCTGGCCTCGTGCACGACTTCATCTTCCGCACGCTGGAGCGCGCCCTCGCGGAAACGCGGCCGGCGCAGCCTGCCGCGGGTGCGATACCCGCCGCGCGCTTCGGTGCGCCCCCGGGGGATGCCGCCCAGCGCACGTCCGCACTCGAGCTGTACACGGCTCTTGGCGGCGTGCGCGACGAGGCAGGCTCGACGGGCCGGGGAGGGACGGCCGGGGTATCGCAGTCGGCCGCGCCGCCGCGACCGGGTGCCGAGCTCCCGACCGCGGAAGTCCCGACCGCCGAACACCCGCTCGGCTATGCCATCGCGCAACTGCACGGCATCTACATCCTGGCGCAGGCGCAGGGCGGACTCGTGCTGGTGGACATGCACGCGGCGCACGAGCGCACGACGTACGAGCGGCTCAAGGCTTCGCTCGAGTCCCGGCGGGTGGCGGCGCAACCGCTGCTCGTCCCGATCGTGCTGAACGTCTCGACGGCCGAGGCCGACGAAGCCGAGGAACATCACACGCTATTCGACGAACTCGGGATCGAAATGTCGCGCTCCGGCCCGGCGCAGCTCATCGTCCGATCGATGCCGGCGCTGCTGCCGACGGCAGATCCTGCGGTCCTGGTGCGCGACATGCTCGCCGACCTGCGCGAGCAAGGCAGCGGCGGAGCCCGGCAGGCGCTCGATCGCGCGCTGGGAACCATGGCTTGTCACCAGGCCGTGCGCGCCAACAGGCGGCTCACGATCCCCGAGATGAACGCGCTGCTGCGCGAGATGGAGACGACGTTGCGCGCCGACCAGTGCGTGCACGGGCGCCCCACCTGGTCGTTCGTCGGCATGGACGACCTCGACCGGCTGTTCATGCGCGGGCGTTGATGACGACGGCTGCCAGGCCGGTCGACGCCGTGCTGCTGATGGGTCCGACCTGCAGTGGCAAGTCGTCACTTGCACTGCAACTCGCCGAGCGGTTTCCCGTCGAGATCGTCAGCGTGGACTCGGCGCAGGTCTACCGCGGGATGGACATCGGGACCGCAAAGCCCACTTCGGCGATCCGGTCCTGGGTGCCGCATCACCTGGTCGACGTCTGTGACCCGACCGAAAGCTACTCTGCCGGTCGATTTCGCCGCGACGCGCTGCGACTGGTGGCGGAAATCCGGGCGCGAGGTCGGGTGCCCCTGCTCGTCGGCGGCACGATGCTCTATTTCCGCGCGCTCACGCGCGGGATCGCGCCGCTGCCCGAGGCCAGCCCGGAGGTCCGCGCTCGCATCGACGAGCGGGCTCGCCAACACGGTTGGCCCGCGTTGCACGCCGAACTCGCCGCGCATGATCCGGCCGCAGCGGCCAGCATCCGCCCGGCCGACGGCCAGCGCATCCAGCGGGCACTCGAGGTCCTGGAACTCACGGGACGGCCCCTGTCCGAACTGCAGCGGCTGGCCGAACCTTCGCCGCTGGCCTTCGCCTCGTTCGTCCTGATGCCGGTCGAGCGAGCGGTGTTGTACCGGCGTATCGATCAGCGCTTCCTCGACATGATGAGCGAAGGTTTCCTGAACGAGGTCCGGGCGCTCCGGGCGCGGGGCGACCTGCGCGCCGACCTCCCGAGCCTGCGGGCCGTGGGCTACCGGCAGCTCTGGGCTCACCTCGAGGGTGACTGCGGCCTCGATACGGCGATCGCGGCCGGGCAGACGGCCACCCGCAACCTCGCCAAGCGTCAACTCACGTGGGTCAATGCGGATCCATCCCTATGCTGGCTGCGGACCCTTGAAGATCAGGAACTTGCACCCATCTACGGGGCCATGGCGGCGGCGGCCCCGGCCGGCGCGCCGTAGGGCTATGTTAGGATTGGGTTCGTTCTTGCGCGCCGAGGCATCGAGCCTCACGGCCGCTCACGGAAGAGTCAGCGGCAGGAACGAGCGGATTGAACAATAAGGAGACGCGATCATGGCCAAGGGCCAGTCCCTGCAGGACCCCTTCCTCAACGCTCTGCGCAAGGAGCGTATCCCCGTGTCGATCTACCTGGTCAACGGCATCAAGCTGCAGGGCCAGATCGATTCCTTCGACCAGTTCGTCGTGTTGCTCCGCAACAGCGTGAGCCAGATGGTGTACAAGCACGCGATTTCCACGATCGTGCCGGCCCGCAACGTGCGGCTGCCGATCGGCGACGAGGAACTGCAGGCGGAGGACGCGCCGGCGGCGTGAGCCCGGCGCCCGGCAGGGCGGAGTCAGGACCCCTTGTTCGACAGGCCGGGCAACGGCGAACGCGCGATCCTCGTCTGCGTCGGAATCGGCCACGCGCCGGAACCGGATCGCATGGAGGAGTTCCGCGCACTGGCGCGGTCCGCGGGCGCCGAGGTGCTCGAGGTCCTGACCGCCACGCGCAAGGCCCCTGAACCGCGCTTCTTCCTCGGCACCGGCAAGGTCGCCGAGCTGCGCGAGCGCCTGGTCGCGCTCGGCGCCGACCTCGTGGTGGTGGATCACGCGCTCAGCCCGGGGCAGGAGCGCAACCTCGAGAAGGAACTCACATGCCGCGTGCTCGACCGCAGCGGCCTCATCCTGGACATCTTCGCCCAGCGCGCCCGCACCTTCGAAGGCAAGCTCCAGGTGGAACTCGCGCAACTCGAGCACATGTCCACGCGGCTCGTGCGCGGGTGGACCCACCTCGAGCGACAGAAGGGCGGCATCGGATTGCGCGGCCCGGGCGAGACCCAGCTCGAAACCGATCGCCGCCTGATCGGGCGTCGCATCAAGACACTGAACGACCGGCTCGACAAGGTCCTGGTACAACGCGAGACCACCCGGCAGGAGCGCCGGCGTGGCGCGGTGCCGACCGTCGCGCTGGTCGGGTACACGAACGCGGGCAAGTCGACGCTATTCAATCGTCTCACTTCTGCCGGGGCCTACGCCGCTGACCAGCTGTTTGCGACGCTGGACCCGACCGTGCGCCGCCTGCGGCTCGCACCGGGCCTCGACGTGGCGCTCGCCGATACCGTCGGATTCGTGCGCGACCTGCCGCACGAGCTGGTCGCCGCTTTCCGCTCGACGCTGCAGGAGGCCCGCGAGGCCGACCTGCTGCTGCACGTGATCGACGCCGCCGACCCCGAGCGCGCCGAGCGCGTCACGCAGGTCAACGAGGTCCTCGAGTCGATCGGAGCGCAGTCGCTGCCCCAGATCGCGGTGTTCAACAAGATCGACCGCTCCGGCGAGGCGCCGCACGTCGATCGCGACTCGGATGGCCGCGTGGACCGCATCTGGCTGTCGGCGCACAGCGGCGCCGGGGTGGACCTGTTGCGCGACGCGCTGCACCGACAGCTCGGGTCGGACCTTCACCATTGCGTCCTGCGCGTGCCGCCGCACGCCGGCCGCGCGCGGGCCCAGCTGTTCGAGGCCGGCGCGGTGCTGTCGCAGCGGCCGCTCGACGGCGGTGACATCGAACTCGAGGTCAGCCTGCGCCGGCGGGACCTCGACCGGATCTGCCGGGAGGCCGGCCTCGACGTCCCGCCCGCGATCGAGCCTCCTTGTGCGCCCGACGAGGCGTTCCTACAATCCCGTGGTTCCGCCGACCGAGACGCCGCCGTAGCGGTGGCCACGGCGGAGCCGGACGTACCCCTCACCGACCGACCGCTGGCAATCGGGAGTAACTGAAGTCCCATGGCTTGGAATGACCCGGGCAGGAATCGCAATCCCTGGGGCAATCGCCCCGACAAGGGAGCCGCCGACCTCGACGAGGTCCTGCGCAACCTGCAGAAAAAACTGGCTGGCCTGTTCGGTGGCGGAGGCGGCGCGGGCGGCGAGTCCGGCGGCGGCGACGCCGCGATGCGCGGCTTCGGCGTGAGCACCGTGGTGGTCGTGCTGCTGCTCGTCTGGGCGGCGACCGGCCTGTACAAGGTGGACGCCGCCGAGCGCGGCGTCGTGACCCGCTTCGGCAAGTACGTCGAGACCACCGAGCCCGGGCTGCGCTGGCACCTGCCGTGGCCGATCGAGTCGCGGCAGATCGTCAACGTCGAGACCGTCGAGGGCATGGACGACCAGACGCGAATGCTGACCTCCGACGAGAACCTCGTCGACATCAATTTCGCGGTCCAGTACCGGCGCGCCGAGCCGGTCGCCTACGCGTTCAGCGTGCGCGACCCGCAGGAAACGCTCGGGGAAGTGAGCGAGAGCGCGATCCGCGAGATCGTCGGCCAGAGCACGCTCGACTTCGTGCTCGAGGCGGGGCGCCAGGAGATCACCGCCAAGACGCGCGAACTGATCCAGCGCACGCTCGACTCGTACAAGACCGGCATCGAGGTCACGACCGTGAACCTGCAGGGCGTGAGCGTGCCGGAGCAGGTGCAGAGCTCGCAGCGCGACGCGATCAAGGCGCGCGAGGACAAGGAGCGCCTCGCGCTCGAGGCGCAGGCCTACTCGAACGACATCCTGCCCAAGGCCAAGGGCTCCGCCGCACGCCTGGCCGCGGATTCCCAGGCCTACAAGTCGCGCATCGTCGCGGATGCCGAGGGTGAAGCGTCGCGCTTCTCGCAGCTGGCGGAAGCGTATCGGCGGGCACCGGCAGTCACTCGCAAGCGTCTCTACCTGGAGACGATGGAGGAGGTCCTCGGGCACTCCAACACGGTGCTGGTGGATACCAAGGGCACGGGCAACATGATCTACCTGCCGCTCGACAAGCTGACCGAACGGCGCGCCCCGGTGCAGACGCTCGACCAGCAGCGCCAGGCGACCTCCGCGTCGCCGCAGGCGCCGGCGGAGGAGCCGGCCACCACGGTCGAGTCGCGCCGCGAGCGGGGGACACGCTGATGGGCAGCCGCAGCTACCTGGGCGTCATCCTGGCCGGCTTCGCCGCGCTCCTGGTGTCGATGTCCGCGTTCACCGTCCGCGAGACGGACCTCGCCATCAAGTTCCGCTTCGGCGAGATCGTGAATGCGAACTACTCGCCGGGCCTGCACTTCATGACGCCGCTGGTGAACAACGTGCGCAAGTTCGACAAGCGCATCCTCACCGAGGACTACCCGGCCGAGCAGTTCCTCACCAGCGAAGGCAAGATCCTCAAGATCAACTTCTTCGTGAAGTGGCGCATCAGCGACGTGTCGCGCTACTACATCTCGACGTCCGGCGGCCAGGAAGAGGTCGCGGCGCGGCGACTCGGGGAAATCGTCAAGGACGGCCTGAAGGGCGTGATCGCGCGCCGGACCATCCAGCAGGTCGTCGCGGCCGAGCGCAGCGAGTTCCTCGGCGAGGTGCTCAAGATCGCCGGCGCCAACGTCGGCGGCCTCGGCATGACCATGATCGACGTGCGCGTGAAGAGCATCGAGCTGCCCGAGGAGGTCAGCGAGTCGGTGTTCAACCGCATGCGCCAGGACTTCGCGCGCCAGGCGGCGCAGTTGCGCGCCGAGGGCTCGGCGATCTCCGAGCAGACTCGCGCCGAGGCGGACCGGCAGCGCACCGAGATCCTCGCCAACGCCTATCGCGACGCGGAGAAGGTGAAAGGCGAGGGCGACGCCACCGCGGCCGACATCTACGCGAAGGCGTACGGTCGCGAGCCGGATTTCTACGAGTTCTTCCGCTCGCTGCAGGCCTACCGCAAGTCGCTCGGCAAGCAGGGCGACGTGCTCGTGCTCGCGCCGGACGGCGAGTTCTTCAAGTACCTGAAGGAGGCCGGCCGCTGAGCGCGGCCGGCCGGCAGTCCCGATGCAGTGGGGCGACCTCTGGGCGGCCTTCGCCCTGTACCTCGTGCTCGAGGGACTCATGCCGTTCCTGAATCCCGGCGGCATGAAGCGCACGCTGGCGAAACTCTCGGACATGCCGGAAGGCACGCTGCGGGCGGCGGGCCTCGGCAGCATGATCGCCGGCGCGATCCTCCTCTATTACGTGCGCGGCGGCGCGTGAATCAACTCCGGACGGACGGGCTCATGGCAAGGAACCTGGTGGTCATCGGCGCCCAGTGGGGCGACGAGGGCAAGGGCAAGATCGTGGACCTGCTCACCGAGCGGGCGGCGGCGGTGGTGCGCTTCCAGGGCGGGCACAACGCAGGGCACACGCTGGTCATCGAAGGCGTGAAGACGGTGCTGTCGCTGATCCCGTCGGGCATCCTGCATCCCGGCGTGCAGTGCCTGATCGGCAATGGCGTGGTGCTGTCGCTCGAGGCGCTGCTGCGCGAGGCCGATGCGCTGGTGCAGAAGGGCGTCCCGGTGTACGACCGGCTGCGCGTGAGCCCGAGCTGCGCGCTGATCCTGCCTTCGCACATCGCGATCGACCGCGCGCGCGAGCGCGCCAAGGGCGCCAACGCGATCGGCACGACCGGCCGCGGCATCGGCCCGGCCTACGAGGACAAGGTCGGCCGGCGCGCGGTGCGGGTGGCCGACCTCTTCCAGCGCGATCGCCTCGCGGCGCGCCT
>DAOMFD010000055.1:0-11482 GCA_035429605.1 Steroidobacteraceae bacterium
TCGTCGGCGCGCTGAAGTTGAAGCTCGCACCCGAGGAGAAGAAGGCCATCGGGCAACGGGGCACGACCAACCTCGATGCCTACAACCTGTACCTGATGGCGAGGCAGCACTACGCCAGCAGCTTTTCCAGCGACGCCCGGAAGAGCGAAGCCGTCATACGCCTGTGCCGGGGCGCCATCGAGCTCGATCCTCACTATGCGCGTGCCTGGGCGCTGATGGCGACCGCGCAGAATAACCGGCTGTACGCGACGGGTGACGGGGACAGTGGGGCCGAAGCGGCGACGCGCGCCATTGCGCTCGACCGGAACCTGGCGGAGGCCCATGCCGCCCGGGCCGGCATCCTCGCGGCCAATGGCGAGTACGCGGCGGGCCAGGAGGAGATCGCGATCGCCCTGCGTCTCGACCCGGACTCCGTCGATGTCAATCGGGAGGCGGCGCGCCTCCTCTTCCACCAGCGCCGCTTCGGGGACGCCATTGCGCACTGGGAGAAGGTCTCTTCGCTGGTCGAGGCCGACTACGCGTCGGGTCCGCTGCTGCTCACGTGCTACACGGCGCTCGGCGACCAGGACAGCGTTCTGCGTGTCGCCCGGCGCACGCTCGCCCGCGCCGAGGCCGCCGCCCGCGCCGAGCCCGACAACGGCATGGCCATGGGTGCCGTCGTTTCCTGCCTGGTTGCGCTCGGCGAGATGGATCGGGCGCGCGAGTGGTCCCGGCGTGCTGTACTCATGGACCCGGACAACATGTCCATGCGCTACAACCTGGCCTGCGACCTCGTGACGCACCTGCAGGATTTCGACATGGCCCTCGAGATGCTGCGCCCGGTCTGCGCGCGGATGGGCCGAGAGCGACTCGAATGGCTGCGGAGCGACCCGGACCTCGGCCCGATCCGCGGCGACCCGCGTTTCGCGGCCATGATCGAGGCTGCCGATCGGCGGCTTGCCGGCTCCTGAGCCTCGATCGCAGCCACTGGCGGCAAGGTGAAGACCATTGGGTGACGAGCCGGGCGACGGATTCTGGGCACGCCTGCGCCGACGCAAGGTCGTGCAGTGGGGCATCGCGTACGCCGCGGGTGCGTGGGGACTGCTGCAGGGCCTGAACTACGTCAGCGCGATCTTCCACTGGCCGGAGTACCTGCAACGGGTCGCCGCGCTCGCACTTCTCATCGGCCTCCCTGTCGTCCTGGTGTTGGCGTGGTATCACGGGGACCAGGGACGGCAGCGCGTCACCGGGCCGGAACTCGCGATCATCTCCCTGCTGTTCCTGCTGGGGGGCGGACTGTTCTGGCGCTATGACCGCGTCACCCCGCCACCGGCCCCGGCGGGCGAAACCGCCGCGAGCGCAGGCGCCGGCACCGTGACGCCAGGGGGAGGAGCGGCGTCCAGCTCAGACCAGGCGCCGGCGAACTCCATCGCGGTGCTGCCGTTCGTCAACATGTCGGGCGACCCGGCGAACGAGTACTTCTCCGACGGCATCAGCGAGGAGATCCTGAACGTGCTCGCACGCGCGCCCGAACTCCAGGTCGCGGCTCGCACCTCGTCGTTCACCTTCAAGGGCAAGAACGCGGAAGTCCCCGAGATCGCGCGCGAGCTCAAGGTGCGCATGGTGCTCGAGGGCAGCGTCCGCAAGCAGAGCGACAAGGTGCGCATCACGGCACAGCTGATCGACGCGAAGACCGGATTTCACGTCTGGTCGGAGACCTACGACCGCGAGCTTAAAGACATCTTCGCGATTCAGGACGAGATCGCGCGTGCCATCGGCGACAAGATGAAGGTGCAGGTCGTTGGTGCCGGACCGGGCAGCGCGGCCGTCCCGCGCACCACGAGGCCCGAGGCGCACGATCACTACCTGCGCGGACTTGCGCTCTGGCAGACGCGGAACGAAGCCAATTTGTGGCAGGCGATCGACGAGTTCAACAAGGCCATTACGATCGATCACAAGTACGCGGAGGCTTACGGCGGACTCGCTCTCGCGTACACCGTCATCGCGGACTACTCGGGAAGAATCACCAACGAGGAAGCGGCGGCCAAGACGGCCGCGGCGGCGGAAATGGCGCTCGCGCTGGACCCGTCGATGCCGGAGCCCTATGCGGCTCTCGGCAATATGGCTGCAAATGGCCGGGCCCGTGTCCTCGGTGAAGCGCTGCTGCGGCGCGCAATTGCGTTGCGGCCTTCCTTCGCGACCGCCAATCAATGGCTGGGAACGATCATCATGTCCGGCGGCGACGCCGCGAGCGGTCTCGAGTTCTCCGAACGCTCGAGCACCCTCGACCCGCGCTCACCCATCGTCGCGGACAACCACGCGGTCGTGCTGATCGCCCTCGGGCGTTACGAGGATGCAAAGAGTTCCTGTCAGCGTATCCAGACGTTTGCTCCGGACTTCATTCCGTGCCTGATCGAGATCGGCATCTCGGACATCATGCTCGGCAAGATCGAAGACGCCCGGCATTCCCTCGTCAGGGCAGCTGAACTACGCAATCCGAGTGCCGTCCCGGTGACGAATCAGCTGATCGACGCACTCTCTGGTCGCGGCGACAAGCACGCGCTGGCTGTGCGCCTGGCGAGCTTTTCGCCACGCAGCTTCCTCGAACAAGGCAGCGGCAACGCCTTTGACCTGCAGGACGTCCCAATCCTGCTCATCGTGCTCGGCGAACCGCAAGTCGCGCTCGACTACATCCAGCGCCATGCGGGCGAACCTTATGGCACGCTCGACTATGGCATGGTCCGCGCGGCGCTGGACCCGATCCGCTGCGACCCGCGGTTCCAGGCCGCGGCGAAGAAGCTCGCCATCAACGACGTACGCGCCGCGAAGCTGTGCGCGCCGGCGAAACCCGCGCGCTGAGCGCCGCAGTCAGGCGCCGCGCGCCTTCTCGGCCGTCCACCGATCGAGCATCTCACGCGCACGATTGCGCGCGGGGTCCATGGCTGCATCGTGTCCGGGTGTCTTCGCGCAGAGTTCCACCACGTAGCCGTTCGGGTCGCGGAAGTAGATCGAGTGGATGAAACCGTGATCACTCACGCCACGCGTCTCCATCCCGGCCGCCTTTCCCTTCGCGAGCATCCGTTCGACGTCCTGGGCACCGACCTCCAGCGCGATGTGCAGGTCGAAGTCGTGTTGCGCCTTGAACTCGAACGGCTGGTCGGGCGCTTCGAAGAATGCCAGGTGCGATCCGTCGTCCAGCCGGTAGAACGTGTGCAGCACGTCCGTTTCACGACCCGTCTTGGTCTCCCGGATCTCGAGCGTCCCGGCGAGTGGCAGCCCCAGGAAGTCCTCGTAGAACCTCCGGGTCTCCTCGGAATCGCGGCATCGGTACGCCGCGTGATGCAGCTTGCGGATCATTGCCATCTTCCTCCGCGCATTGCCCGGCGTCAGAGCCCGACGAACTGCGCGTCCTTGAACGGTGCGACGAAGTGCGCATAGAAGGCTTCGTTCACCTTCGACCATGCGGGGCGTGCCTTCACGTTGCAGAGCCATCGAGTGACGTTGGGCCATGCGCCGTAATCGAGCCGGATCACCTCGCCGAGCGTCACGATCGCGGCACCGAAATAGTCCGCGAGACTCACCGCGTTGCCCGCGAGCCAGGCCCCCTTGGGCCCGAGCAGATGCTGATCGAGAATTCCGAGCCAGTGGCGTGACTTCTCGCGGCCCCACTCGAGGACCCCCGCCTGCACGCGTGCGTCCGGTCGCTTGTGGTGCGGCAGGGTCTGAGGATAGACGAGCCCGTAGCCAAGGTCGCGATACAAGCCGGTATTGAACCAGTCCATCAGTTCGTTGACCCGCGCGCGCTGCCGGAGTTCCTTCGGGTAGGCCGTCGAGCCGGCCTTGTCGGCGAGGTACTTCAGGATCGCCGACCCCTCCGTGAGGATGAATCCATCGTCGTCGAGCGCCGGGACCAGGCGGCTCGGGTTGATCGCGGCGAACTCCGGCTGCAACTGCTCACCCTTGAACAGGTCGACGAGCTTGTACTCGAGATCGATGCCGTCCTCCGCGGCGAGCAGCATGACCGGACGGCAGGCGGTGGAGACCGGATGGTAGTAGAGCCGCATGGCGTGAGTCCTGAGGCGGATCGAGGTCGGACATCCTACTCGCTTGCCGCGCCGGCGGCGGTGGAGCCGCGCGGCGACACTCGGGCATCGCGCCCGGACCGCCGGCCGCCTCGGCGGGCTGTGCTAGAGTCAGCTCCCGGCAGGCGGGAGAACCTTTTTGGCCGAGATATTCGTCTCATACTCGAGGCAGGACAAAGCGCGCGTCGCTCCGCTCGTATCGGCGCTCGAGGCCGAGGGCTGGAGCGTCTGGTGGGACCCGGAGATCACGCCGGGCGACGAGTTCGACTCGCTGATCTCCCGTGAGCTGGATGCCGCGCGCGCCGTCATCGTCGTGTGGACGGGCACCTCGGTCGACTCACGCTGGGTTCGTGGCGAGGCGCGTGACGCCGCCGATCGCGGAGCGCTGGTGCCCGTGCGTTTCGACAACGCCCGCATGCCGATCGACTTCCGCGCCGTGCACACCACCGATCTCGACGGCTGGGGCGAGGATCCGCAGCACGAGTCGTTCCGCGCGCTGTGCAGGGCGCTCGAGGCGAAGCTCGGCTCGAAGAAGAAGAAGGCGGCGGGTACGGCGATTGCGGTCCTTCCGCTCGCCAACATGAGCGCCGACCCGGAAAACGAGTACTTCAGCGACGGGATGACCGAGGAGATCATCAACGCGCTGTCCAAGGTGCCGGGTATCCACGTCGCATCGCGCTCGTCGTCGTTCGCGTTCAAGGGTCGCAAGGACGTGGATGCCCGCCAGATCGGCGAGAAGCTCGGCGTGACGACGCTGCTCGAAGGCAGCGTGCGCAAGGTCGGCAACCGAATCCGCATCGCCGCGCAGCTGGTCAACGTCGAGAACGGCTACCAGCTCTGGTCGGAGACGTACGACCGCCAGCTCGAGGACATCTTCGCGCTGCAGGACGAGATCTCGCGCTCGATCGTCGATGCACTGAAGCTGAGACTCGGCGCCGACGAAGCCGCGGTCGTCGCGCCGACCAAGAGCCTCGACGCCTACACGACGTACCTCAAGGGCCGGTTCCACTTCAACAAGTTCAGCGAGGCCGGCCTCAAGAAGGCGCTCGACCTGTTCCAGGGCGCGCTGCTGCAGGATCCCGGCTTTGCACGCGCATATGCGGGCATCGCCGACGTGTGGTGCGATCTCGCCGACGACTGGGTACCGCCCGACGAAGCGTACCCGCGCGCGAAGTCGGCGGCCGAGCGCGCGCTGCAGAGGGACCCGGAACTCGCCGACGCGATGATCTCGATCGGCAAGGTCCTGTGCTGGCACGAATGGAAGTTCGCGGATGGCGTGAAGCAGGTCGAGCGCGCCGTCGCCCTGAGCCCCAACAATGCCGAAGCCCACTGGGTACTGGGCACGGCCCTGCCGCTCGTGGGTCGCCTCCACGAGGGTTACAAGTCGGTGCGCAAGGCTCTCGAGCTCGATCCCCTGCGCGTCGAGTACTTCGGCTGGGCCACGCGCCTCCTGCTCTACGCCGGGGACTACGAGGCCGCGCTCAAGCAGGGCGAGGAGACCTTCGAGATCGACGAGAACTACGGCCGCGGCTTCATCTTCGTCGGCTCGACACATCTCGCGATGGGACATGCCGACACCGCGCTCGACTGGTTCCAGCGCGGCCAGCGTCTCGACACCGCAGTGCGCTCGTACGACGCGATGATCGTACGCGCGCTGGCGGCACTCGGCCGACGCGAGGAAGCCGAGGAAATCATGGCCCGCCTCGAGGCCGAGTCGCGACAGAAATACGTGCGCGCCGAGTACCTTGCCATGGGTCATGGCGCGCTGGGGCAGTTCGACAAGGCCTTCGAAGCGCTTGAGCGGGCGTACCAGGCGCGGTCGGCCGGCCTCATCTACCTGCATCTCGACCCGGGCTACGAGCCGCTGCGCGGCGACCCGCGTTACCACGAGCTGGTGCAGCGCATGGGCCTGCGCTAGGCGCGCCGGCGTCGCGAGTCCAGGGACACCAGGACGGATCCGACGGATGACGGAAGCGAACGTCGAGACGCTCTGGCAACGACTTCGGCGCCGCAAGGTCGTGCAGTGGGGAATTGCCTACGCCGCCGGAGCGTGGGGCCTGCTGCAGGGCCTCGGCTACGTCACGCAGACGTTCAGTTGGTCGCCGCTCGTCCCGCAGTTGGCCACCCTCGCGCTGCTCGTCGGCCTCCCGATCGTGCTGGTGCTCGCCTGGTATCACGGCGACCGCGGCGAGCAACGGGTCACCGCGACGGAGCTGGCGATCATCGCACTGCTGTTCCTCATCGGCGGAGCCCTGTTCTGGCGTTACGAACGTATCGCCTCGGCCCGCCGCCCTGCCACTGCCGCGAACGTCGAGAGCGGCATCGATACTACCGCCAGCGCAGTCGGCAAGGCACCGCGCAACTCCATCGCGGTGCTGCCGTTCGTGAACATGAGCCAGGACACGGCTAACGAGTACTTCTCGGACGGCATCTCCGAGGAGATCCTGAACTCGCTCGCGCAGATCCCGGCCCTGAAGGTGGCCGCGCGCACTTCGTCGTTCTCCTTCAAGGGCGAGAAGAAGGAAGTCCCGGACATTGCGCGCGACCTCAAGGTGCGCATGGTGCTCGAGGGCAGCGTGCGCAAGCAGGGCGAACGCGTGCGCATCACGGCGCAGCTCATCGACGCGGAGAACGGCTTTCACGTCTGGTCGCAGACCTACGACCGCGACCTCAAGGACATCTTTGCAGTCCAGGACGAGATCGCGCACGCCATCGCAGGCGCACTGCGGATGAAGCTGGCTGCGACGCATGCGGCGAGCAACGGGAAACCCGGGTCCGTGGACGTGCAGGCGTACGACCTGTACCTCCGGGGCCTGGCGCTGTGGCAGGCGCGTGGCAAGGACAACATCCGGGCGGCGCTCAGCTGTTTCAAGCAGGCGACCGCGCGTGACCCGAAGCTCGCCAAGGCGTGGGCGGGCATTGCGCTCGTCGAGACCATCTCGCCCGACTGGTTCGGCACACCGGAGGACGAGGCTGCGCGCGCCACGCGCGACGCGGCGGAACGCGCCCTGGCCCTGGATCCGACCCTTCCCGAAGCCTACGCGGCGCTCGGCAATACGGCATTCAACGACGGACGCTGGGACACGGGCCGCGCCCTGTTCGATCGCGCCATCGCGCTGTCGCCTTCGTACGCGACCGCATGGCAGTGGTACGGCATCGGGCTGTCGATGGTCGACACGAAGGGGGAAGCCGTGGCCATCGCGAAGCGGGCCGTCGAGCTGGACCCCAAGTCCTCCGTGGTCCGCCAGGACCTGGCGATGACGCTGTACCGGGCCGGTCGCTTCGAGGAGTCGGAGGCGGAGAGCCGCAGGCTCCTGGACGATCCGCAGGTGCGCGAAACCAACCTGACGATCGTCTTCGACAACCAGATGGCGCGCAGGGACTACGCCGGGGCGCGCGAGACGATGCTGCGGGCCGCGGAGCCGCGCGGGCCGGCATCGGTGGCGTTCGTCAACCAGGCCATGGACGCGTTCGAGGGCAAGGCGGATCCGGCGCCGATCGCTCGGCGACTGCTCGCTGCGAAAGACGGATTCCTGTTTCCGGAATCGGTCTCGCCGTTCCAGGAACCGGATCTCCTGCTGTGGTTCATCGCCGCCGGCCGGACTGACGACGCCGTCGCGCGTCTCGGTGGCCTCGCGGCGTGGTTCCCCTACTACGCGCGTCAGCAGATCGCCGACCCCAACCTGGACTCGATCCGCTGCCGTCCGGATTTCCGTGACATCGTCGCGAAGGTGGGCTCGGGCGACCCCCGTGCCGAGAAGGTCTGCGGCACGGACGCGATCGCGGCTCGTTGAGTGAGAACCGCGCGTTCCGCTACGCCCTAGTCGACGAGCCGCTCGCCGCTGCCGAACAGCTGATAGACGACCGCCGACCCGAGCAGGATCGCCGCCGTCAGGTTGAACGGCGCCGCGAAATTTCCCGTCCGGTCGACGAGCCAACCGGTGATGAACACGGCGACGATGCCCGGCACCGTGGCCACGCTGTTGGAGATGCCCCAGATCACGTCCGCGTACTTCGGCGCGATGTCGAAACAGTTCGGTGCGAATCCCGACATCGCAAATGCGCCGACGCAGGTCGCGCAGCACATGAGCGCAACTCCGACCGCGGGCGTCGTCGCGTGCGGCAGCAGCAACCACACCAGGCCGCCCCCGACGAGCGAGATCCCCTGCAGGAGCTTGCGCACGAAACCGGCTTTGCGCCCTGCCTTGAGCATGCGATCGGCCCAGGCACCCACGAGGTTGGCCGTGACGAAGCTCACCAGCCACGGGGCGGCGGACAGCAATCCTGCATCGGCAAGCGAGACGCCGAATGTCGACCGGAAATAGCTCGGCATCCACGCGAGCGTGAGGTACAGGCCCCAGTTGCAGGCGAAGTGCGCGACGATGATCGCCCACACCGCAGGCAGCGCAAGCAGGCGTCCCCAGGGTATGTGGCGTGCTTCCGAGGCGGCGGTTTCGGCAACATGCGCCGGCGCAGCCGCACGGTGCTCGCCGATGAGCGCGAACCACGCGACGAACCACACGAGCCCGGCCGCGCCGAACACGTAGAACGGCACCGGCCAGCCGTGGGCCCGCACCATCCAGCCGGTCACCGGGAGCGAGAACAGCGTGCCGAGCGACAGCGCACTCACCAGCAGCGCCGTAGCCCTCGAGCGACGCTCCGGCGGTACCCAGCGACCGATCATGTTGATGGACGCCGGGAACACCGCGGCCTCACCCAGGCCGAGCCCGATCCGCGCTGCAACAAGCGCGGCGAGCGAAACCGTCGCCGCCGGCGGCGTGAGGATCGTCCAGGCCGACCACCACAGCACGGCGATACCGAGCACGAGCCAGCCTCCGTACCGGTTCGCCAGCGCGCCGCTCGCCGCCATCATGAGCAGGTAGCCGACGAAGAACGACGACAGCACCGTCCCCTTGTCGGTCTCGGTCCAGCCGAGTTCGTCCTTCATCGCGATGGCCGCGACGGAGATGTTGGTGCGGTCGATGTACGAGATGAAGACCGCGGCGCAGAGCAGCAGCACCACGGTGTAGTACCGCGGCCAGCCCGCACGGCTTTCTGCGACCGTTGCGCCAGGCATGGAATCCCCCTTTGTTCGTCGGGCGATCCTACCCGACATCGGGGCCGGCGTCGCCGCAAGTCGATTCAGGCGCTGCAAGGGTCGATCGGGCGGCGCGACTATCCGGCGCAAGACAGCTTCAACTAGGCCCGACGGCAACCATCAAAACGCAATGGGAAGAGATCATCATCGAGCGCAGCGGTGGCAAGCAGGACACGTCGCTCGTCGTGGTGAGCTCGACGGTGATGGGCATCACCGTGAAGGTGCACGAGGACTGACCCACCCGGCTCAGATCATCACGCCCGGCCCGTTGTCGTCGTCACCGTCCTTGCCCGGCACGACGTGGAACGTGATCGTCTCCTTGCGGCCGTCCTCGAACTCGACGGTCAGCTGGTACTCGCCCAGCGGATCGTCGGACGAAACGCCCCACACATTGCCGATATAGCTGTCGCCCGGCTCGGACTGGCCGTAGGTCGTGGCCGTCCTGCCGTCCTCCGACACAGTCACGTTGGGATTCTCGTCGACCCCGTCCCAGGACTGCGCCGGCGCGGGCAGGCGCAGCGTCTCGACCCATTTCACGGGCTGGTTCGGATCCCGGGCGCGCAGCCGCCAGCCGTAGGCCTGATCTGCCGTGCGCGGAACCTCCAGCGTCGCGATGAAGCGCGGATCGCCGTCGGGACCGGGCTCCCAGATGCCAAATTCGATCCCGACCTCGGACCGCCGTTCCTGCGCCGCGCCATCGGGCGTGCGGTCGGAATGACAGCCGGTGGCCAGCACACACACGGCGATCACGGGCATGACCCGGAGGAAGTGACGCAACACGATTAGTGAAGGGTTACGCATCTGGCGGCCGGCACGAGCGAAAGGCCGGAGTCCACCCTAACGGATAGACACCGCAGGAATCCAGCGGTTCCGCGCGACTAGTTCTTCGCCGGGCGCCAGCCCGCAGCGCGAGCCTCGGCTTCAGTGCAAAACCAGCGCTCGCCCTTCGACACGTCGATCTTCGTGGCGTCGTACGAAGCGCTGCCCGGCACATGGTAGATCCTGCCGTTGGAGCCGATGTTGCCCTTGATCAGGCAGTGATCATTCGGTGGGAGCGGACCCGGCGCAGGCACAGTCTGCTGGCCTGGTCCGCGCTTCATGTCGGACGAACCAGCGCTTTCGACGCTGTGCAGGTCGCGGCTGAACCCGGCCGACGCCTGCATCGCGAGGATGCAGTTTGCGGTCGTCTCGTGCGAATAGTCGGTGCGCGAGGCGGCACGCCCTTTCTCGATGGCCCGCCACTCCCACGGGGCGACCCACGTGCCCGGCGGCAGGCTCCACAATCCCAGGCGCGATGCCCGCGCGATACCCTCGTAGGCGCAGAAACTCGCGTCATCCATGTAGTCCCGGTAGGCCCACGCGTCGCCTTGCTGTACGAGCCAGGCGTTCACGTTCTCGCTGCCGAGCAGCACTTCGGCCACCAGACGGTCGTACCGATCCTGGGTCACGACGTCGAGCGCGACGATCCGGCCGTCCACCCGGCTCGCGAGGGCTGCTTTCGCCTGCGGTCCCCAGGGTTGGTCATGCTCGGGTGCATCGATCGAATGCAGGCGCACGCGGATCGGACCGGACTGGAGCCGCACGTCGATGGTGTCGCCGTCGATCACCCGCACGACTGTGCCGACCAGGACGGGCTGGACGGAATCAGGAACCGGGCGGCCATCCGATTGCGGCGGCGCGGGTGCGGGAACGTATGGCACGCCGGCCGGTGCCGGGGCTGCCGGAGGTCGCGCCTGCGGCGACGCTGACGGCCGTACTGAAGTCGACTCGGCGCAGGAAGCGAGCGCCAGACAGGCGGCGAGCAGGTTCGCGACGACCAGGCTGGAAGCGCACCCCGGCGGCCCTCGGGTCACGCCGCGCTCGCAGGTCGGGCCAGTATGTGTCGCGCGAGCATCATGGCCGCCTCGAACAGGTTCAGCACCAGTGCGGTGACGTAGAAGGCGGGTGCGAGTGACGGCGCCACTCCCAGGATCGCGAGCACCAGCGACACCTGGATGGGTATTTCCAGGAACACCCAGAACAACACCGCCCGCGGCAGGTTGGCCTTCGCATCCTCCAAGTGCCATCGGCGGAAGTCGCCGTCGCTGAAAGCGATCAGGATGGTTGCCCAGATAAGCGCGAGAAATCCGGCGCTCGACCACTCCCAGAGTGCCGCGCCACCCAGCCCGAACCGGGCGAGCCACACGGGAAGGATCGCCGACACCAGCACGGTGATGCCGATGAAGGCAACGGACACCAACTTGTTCCGGGCGTCCTTCGACTGCTCACCGGCGGCGCTGATCAAGGCCCCGAAACCAATGAAGACGCCGGCAATCTCGGCGAT
>DAOMFD010000056.1:0-11293 GCA_035429605.1 Steroidobacteraceae bacterium
CTGTGCCATGGCGGATCGCAGGACGCGCTGGGACGGCGAGCGGCCGACGCGCTCCTCGGCGAGTTCGCGGCCGAGCTCCGCGATGCGGCCGTACTCGACACCGGACGGGCACGCGGTCTCGCAGGCACGACAGGTGAGGCAGCGATCGAGGTGCTCGAGCGTAGCTGCGCCGGCGGTCGCGCCTTCGACCATCTGCTTGACGAGGTAGATGCGGCCGCGCGGGCTGTCGAGTTCGTTGCCCGTGACCCGATAGGTGGGGCAGGCCGGTAGGCAGAACCCGCAGTGCACACAACGCGCGAGCAGTCGCTGGGCTTCGTGGCCGCGTGGTGTGTTCTCGAGGGCGCCGGCGGGACGCGCGTACATGGTTACAGATCGGGGTACATGCGGCTGGGATTCAGGATGCCGGCCGGGTCGAACACCGCCTTCAGCGCTTTGTGCAAGCGCATCACGGCCTCGGGCGGCCGCTCGAAGACCGTGTCCTCCGGTCGCGCGTTGCGGAACAGGGTCGCGTGGCCGCCGCCGGCGATCGCCACGTCGCGCACGTCGGTCGAGTCGAGCGCGTACCAGCGCTGCATCCCGTTCCACTCGATGAGCGGGTCGGCGGGCAAGTCCAGGGGCGGGGCCGATGCGGGCACGTGCAGCCGCCAGGTCCGCGTACCGGTCGCGAAGAATCGATGCGTCTGCTCGCGGACGGACGTCCAGAGCGCGGCGCCGTCATCGACCGCCTCGCCGCCGACCCTGCGCTGCACGTCGTCGAGCGTGCGCTCGCTGCCTTCGAAGCGCAGCCACAGCATTCCGTCGGTCCAGCTGCTGGCCGAGAGCGGCAGGGACGTGCGTGCCAGCTGCTCGAGGTGCGCCAGCGCGGCCTGCTGGTCGAGCGCAAGCGCGAGCGTGCGGGTGTGTCGGGCCGCGGGCAGCACCTTGAGCGACACGTCGAGCAGCACGCCCAGGGTGCCGAACGCACCGGCCATGGTGCGCGCGACGTCGTAGCCGGCCACGTTCTTCATCACCTCGCCGCCGAAGCGCAGCACCCGACCGTCGCCGGCGAGGATTCTTGCGCCGAGCACGTAATCGCGCAGAGGCCCGGCGAATGCCCGCGCGGGACCGCTGAGTCCGCAGGCGACCGTGCCGCCGAGCGTCGCCGCGCCGCCGAACGACGGCGGCTCGAACGGCAACCGCTGCCCGTGCTGCCCCAGCGCGGCCACGATCGCGTCGAGGCGCGTGCCGCCCCGGGCCGTGATGACCAGCTCGGCAGGGTCGTAGGAGACGATGCCCGTGTGCACGTCGAGTTCGAGCAGATCGCACTCGAGGATGCGGCCCAGGAATCGCTTGGTGTCGCCACCGACGACGCGCAGCGGCGCGCGGCGTGCGGTCGCGTCCCGCACCCGGTCGACCAGCTCGGCGGTGGCATCGCGGTCAGCCATGACTCAGAACCGCGGGAGATGCGCATGCGGCAGCTTGCCACCGTGCACGCGCATCGCCCCGTACTCCGCGCAGCGCGCGAGCGTCGGCACGGCCTTGCCCGGGTTCAACCGGCCGTGAGGATCGAAGGCGCGCTTGATCGAGTGGAAGGCCTCGAGCTCCGGCGTGCCGAACTGGCTGCACATCGGACCGAGCTTCTCGACGCCGACGCCGTGTTCCCCGGTGACCGTGCCGCCGACCGCGACGCAGAGCTCGAGGATCGCGGCGCCGAGCCGTTCCGCCCTTTCGAGATCGCCGGGCTGTCCGGCATCGAACAGGATCAACGGGTGCAGGTTGCCGTCGCCGGCGTGGAAAACGTTGGCCACGGCCAGCCCCGCCTCCCGCGACATCTCCGCGATGCGGGCGAGCACGGCGGCGAGCTGGCGGCGCGGGATGGTGCCGTCCATGCAGTAGTAATCCGGTGCCAGCCGCCCGACGGCGGGAAAGGCGGACTTGCGACCCGACCACATGCGGGCGCGCTCGGCGGCGTCCCTCGCGACGCGCAGGCTCGTCGCCCCGCCGCGGCGCAGCAGTTCGACCGTCTCTGCGAGCTGCGCTTCGACGTCGTGTGCCAGGCCGTCGAGTTCGCAGAGCAGCACGGCCGCCGCGTCTACCGGGTAGCCGCATTGCACGAAGGCCTCGACGGCGCGTATCGCCGGCCCGTCCATCATCTCGAGTCCCGCCGGCAGGATGCCGGCGGCGATGATGCCGCCCACCGCGTCGGCGCAGGCAGCGACGTCGTCGAATGCCGCCAGCACCAGCTCGACGCGTTCCGGGACCGGCACGAGTCGCACCGTCGTCTCGACCACGACCCCGAGCATGCCCTCGGACCCGGTGACCAGCGGCAGCAGCGACAGGCCCGGTGCCTCGCCGAGTGGCGATCCGACGGTGACGAGTTCGCCGTCCCAGGTGGCGATCACCACCTCGAGCAGGTTGTGCACCGTGAGTCCGTACTTGAGGCAATGCACGCCGCCGGAATTCTCGGCGACGTTGCCGCCGATCGTGCAGGCGACCTGGGACGAGGGGTCCGGCGCGTAGAAGAGCCCGTGCGGCGCCGCCGCGTCCGAGACCGCGAGGTTCGTGACGCCGGGCTGCACGCGCGCGAGCCGCCGGCGCGGGTCCACCTCGAGGATGCGGTTCAGCCTGGAGAGCACGAGCAGGATCCCGCCCTCGACCGGCAACGCGCCGCCCGAGAGGCCCGTGCCTGCGCCGCGAGCGACGACCGGCGTGCCATGGGCCGCGGCGATGCGCAACACCGCCTGCACCCCGGCCGTGTCGGATGGCAGGACGACGAGGTCCGGCGTGCGGCGGTGCGCCGTCAGTGCGTCGCAGTCGAAGGCGACGCAGGACTCCGCCGAAGCAAGGACAGCCTCCTTGCCGAGGGACTCGCGGAGCTTCCGGACGAGTGCGGGATCAGGCGCCACGCGCCAACGTTACGACGCCGGCGGTGGTTCCGACCAGCAGTATGTCCGCCGGCCGTCGTGCGAAGAGGCCGACGGTGACCACGCCGGTGATCTGGTTGATCTCGGCCTCGAGCGCCGCCGGGTCCGGGATGTCGAGCCCGTGGACGTCGAGAATCTGGTTGCCGTTGTCCGTCGTGAACCCCTCGCGCAGGCGTGGCTCCCCGCCGAGACGGGCGAGTCCGCGCGCGACGTGGGAGCGTGCCATCGGGATCACCTCGACCGGCAGCGGGTAGCGGCCGAGACGCTCGACCACCTTCTGCTCGTCCACGATGCAGACGAACTGCCGGGAGCAGCCCGCGACGATCTTCTCCCGGGTGAGGGCGCCGCCGCCGCCCTTGATGAGCTCGAGCGCGCGGGTTGCCTCGTCGGCGCCGTCCACGTACACGCCGAGGTCGCCGGTGGCATTCAGGTCCAGGACGGCGATGCCGTGGGAGCGCAGTCGCAGCGTGCTCGCCTCCGAGCTCGACACCGCGCCCGCGATGCGGTCCTTGTGTGCCGCCAGCGCGTCGATGAAGAAATTGACCGTGGAGCCGGTGCCGACTCCGATCACCTCGCCGTCGCGCACGTACTGGAGGGCCGACTCGGCCGCTCGCCGCTTCTTCTCGTCCTGCGTCATGGTTTTCGTCCTCCGAAAACAACTGTGCCCGCTTTCGCGGGCACAGTCGTGAAGCTTCGTTCGGAAGCTTACTTCTTCTTGGCCGGGGCCTTCTTAGCCTTAGCCTTCTTCGCTGCCTTCTTCTTCGCTGCCATTGTCAGAGTCTCCATGTCGGGTTAGTCCGGGCGCAGTATTTACAGAAATCAAATATCAAATGCAAGAGGCACGTGACGAATTCCGATTGACCCCTCGACGCGATCGTGCTCGCCCGATGACTCGACGAGCGAGCGCATCGTCGCGCCCGCGCTGTGATTCACGGCATTCGCTCACGCGAGCGAGAGGATGAAACGCCACTCGTCGCGCGTCACCGGCGTGATCGAGAGGCGGTTGCCGCGACGGAGCAGCAGCATGCCGGAGAGCGCTCCGTGCGCGTGTTTGCGCAAGGTTTCGAGCGTGATCGCGGGCTCGATGCGACGCTCGAGCCGCACGTCGACGCTGTACCACGTGGGCTCGGCCGGATTGCTCTTCGGATCGTGGTAGCGATGCTTCCGATCGAATTGCGCTGCTTCCGGATAGCCCGTGCGCACCACGCGGACGACGCCGACGATGCCGGGCTCGGCGCAGCTCGAGTGATAGAAGAAGCCGCGGTCGCCCTTGCGCATCGTGTCGCGCAGCAGGTTGCGGACCTGGTAGTTGCGCACGCCGTCCCAGGCGGTCGTCGAATCGGGCGCACGGGCGAGGTCGTCGATGCCGAAGGTCGACGGCTCGGACTTGAACAGCCAGTAATTCACGGCTCGCGGCTCCCGTTGGCCGGCGCCGCCGAGCGGCGCGGGACGATGACTTCGCGCTCGGTGACGATCGCGTCGAGCGCGACGTCCCAGGGGGCGGCCTCGATGCGCGCAACCTCCTGGCAGGCGTAGGCGATGCCGACGAGTCGCGGCCGTCGCCAGCCGCCGCTCGCATTGCGCAGTCGGCGCAGCGCCCGGTCGTAGTAGCCGGCACCCATGCCGAGGCGATGTCCGGCGCGGTCGAAGCCGACCACGGGCAGCAGCACGGCATCGAGCCGGCGCAGGGGTATGTGAGCGGACCCGCCGCTCGGTTCGTGGATGCCGAACGCGCGCGGATTGGCCCGGAGCGCCGCGTCGGGCCGCAGTTCGACGAAGCGCATCTCGCCGCGGCGCCGACTCGTGATCCGCGGCACGTGGATGGTCGCCCCGGTCATGCGCGCGGCGTCGATCGCGCGAGCGAGGCTCGCCTCGCCGGGCATTGCGAGGTACGCGGCGACGTATCGGCCGCGGCGCAGGAGTTGCAGGCGTTGCAGCGACGCCACGATCGCGCGCTCCGCGGCGACGCGCTGGCGGCGCGGGAGCGAGGACCGCAGTGCGCGCAGCCTGCGGCGCTCGGCGCGGGTCTCGGCGGTGGGCTGAGCCATGCGTCCGTGTCGTCCGCTGGAAGAAAGGGGATGGCGCCACCCGCCTGTGCCGTCACGGACCATTGCTCTCGACAAGAGCAACAGGCGGGGAAGGCCACGGCACCTCAGGCTTCCCGCTCGGGGCGGACTTGCACAACAGTGCCGCACGGCCGGCTCCCCTGGGTTTTTTGACTTACGGTCGAGAGGTAACCCGGACCGTGTCGAACACCGCAGGCGGCGCCAAATCGTCGGGCGACGGTCTTGCCGTCGCCTCACAGTTCCAGTTGCTGCCCTCGCTCCAGGGCCGCCTCGACTCGCTCGCGCAGGGTGCGCAGCCGCGCGCCGACGTCGCCTTCGACCGTCGTGCCCTGCCGTCGCAGCTTGATCAGCTCGTTGGCGAGGTTGAGCGCCGAGATCACGGCGATGCGGTCGAGGCCGGTGACCTTGCCGGAATCGCGCACCTCGCGCATCTTCGAGTCGAGGTACTCGGCGGAGTCGAGCAGGTTGCCGCGCTCCTCGGCGGGGCAGGCGACCTGGTACTCGCGGTCGAGCAGCCGCACGCTGACGCGTGACACCTTGTCCTCGCTCATGCGCCGTGCTCCATGCCCTTCAGGCGGCCGATCATCGCCTCGACGCGCGCCCGCACCTGCTCGTTCTTCTGCAGCAGGTTGGCGCGCTCGGTCATGAGGGTTTCCTGGCGCTGGCGCAGCGCCCGGTTCTCTTCCTTCAGCTGCCCGATCGTGGCGACGAGCTCGTCCACGCGACGCTCCAGGCGACGGAGCTCGGCGTCGACGGCGGATCTTGCTGGGGTTTCCGTCATGCGAAGAACTATAGGGCCGCACCACGGGGGAATCAATTGAACCGGCGGCCGGGCGGCGCGCGATGTTACGATAATCGCGATGAGCGGACACGCAGCATTCGCCGACGTCGCGCAGGCGCTCGACGCCGCCGGATCGTCGGTCAGCGCGGCGGAGGCCCACGGGTGCCTGTGCGGGGCGGTGTGCGTCCGCGGCGACTACGGGTTGGCCGACTGGCTCGACGAGATCCTGCCCGACGCACCTGCAGGCGGCGACAGTGCGTTCGAATCTCTGCGATCGAGCACCGTCGCGGCGCTGGCGGGCGACGCGATGGATTTCGAGCCGCTGCTGCCGGTCGACGACGAGCCGCTGCCGGCCCGCGTCGAGGCGCTCGGCGCCTGGTGCCAGGGATTCCTCTACGGATTCGGCGCGGCGGCGCCCGGCAGTCGCCACCCGCTGCCCGAGGACGTGTCCGAGGTCCTGGCCGACCTGGCGCAGATCTCCAATGCCGGCGCGGTCGGGTCGGAGAGCGCGGAGGCGGAGGAGGAAGCCTATGCCGAGCTCGTCGAGTTCGTCCGGGCCACGGTGCAACTCGTCTACGACGAGCTCACGCCGCAGCGCGCGAGCCAGCCGATGTCCCGCACCCACCAATGAGTGACCGATGACGCCCAGAAAGGACGAGTTCGCGCGACGCCGCAAGCAGCTGATGCGGATGATGGGCAAGGGCGGCATCGCCATCCTGCCCGCGGCCGCCGAGAAGCAGCGCAACAGCGACGTGCACTACAACTATCGGCCGGACAGCGACTTCCATTACCTCACCGGATTCGACGAGCCCGAGGCCGTGGCCGTCCTCGTGCCGGGAAGGGAGCAGGCCGAGTACATCCTGTTCGTGCGCGACCGCGACCCGCTGCGGGAGACCTGGGACGGCAGGCGGGCCGGCCCGGAGGGGGCGACCCGGGACTACGGGGCGGACGATGCGTTTCCGATCGGCGACATCGACGACATCCTGCCCGGCCTTATGGAGCAGTGCAGCCGCGTCTACTACACGATGGGCGTGCACGCCGAATTCGACCATCACGTCGTCTCCTGGGTGAACACCCTGCGCAGCCAGGCCAAGCACGGCCTGCACACGCCGCAGGAATTCGTGGCGCTCGACCACCTGCTGCACGACATGCGCCTCTACAAGAGCCGCAACGAGCTCGCGCTCATGCGCCACGCGGCGCAGATCACGGTCGCGGCGCACATCCGGGCGATGAAGAGCACGCGCCCCGGCATGCACGAATACCAGGTGATGGCCGAGGTCCTGCACGAGTTCCACAGCAACGGCGGGGACATCGCGTATCACCCGATCGTCGGCGGTGGCGCCAACGGCTGCGTCCTGCACTACCGGGAAAATGCCGACCCGCTGCACGACGGCGACCTGCTGCTCATCGACGCGGGCTGCGAGTACCGTTACTACGCGGCGGACGTGACGCGGACCTTCCCGGTCAATGGACGATTCACGCCGGAGCAGCGCGCCGTGTACGAGGTGGTGCTGGAGGCGCAGGAGGCCGCGTTCGCCGCGATCCGGCCCGGCAACCACTGGAACGAGCCGCACGACGCGGCGGTGCGGGCCATCACCCAGGGTCTCGTGCGCATCGGGCTGCTCGAGGGCCGCGTCGCCTCGCTGGTCAAGGAAGAGGCCTACAAGAAGTTCTACATGCACCGCACCGGCCACTGGCTGGGCATGGACGTGCACGACGTCGGCGACTACAAGGTCGGCAGCGAGTGGCGGGTGCTCGAGCCCGGCATGGTGATGACCGTGGAACCGGGCATCTACATCCCGGCCGGCACCAAGGGCGTGCCGAAGCGCTGGTGGAACATCGGCGTGCGCATCGAAGACGACGTGGCCGTGACGGCGGACGGCTGCGAGATCCTGACGGCGGGCCTGCCGCGCACACCATCCGAGATCGAGCGGCTGATGGCGGCCTGACGGGCTGCACGTGAGATGACCGGCGCGACCAGCGACTCCTTTGACTACGACCTCGCCATCGCAGGCGGTGGCCTCGTCGGGGCATCCCTCGCGCTGGCGCTCGCGCCGCTCGGGCTCAGGACCGTGGTCGTCGAAGCGGTGGCGCCCGGCGTCGGCGGGCATCCGAGCTACGACGAGCGCACCACCGCGCTCGCGAACGGCACCGTGCGGGCCTTCCAGGGTCTCGGCGTCTGGCGACAGATGGAGCGCGAGGCCACTCCGATCCGCCGCATCCACGTGTCGGAGCAGGGGCGATTCGGCATCGCCCGCATCGACGCCGCCGAGCAGGGGCTCGAGTCGCTGGGCTACGTCCTTCCGAACCGCGTCATGGGCGCCGCCCTCTGGGCAGGCCTCGAGGCGGTGCGCGGCGTCGAGGTCATCGCGCCCGCCCGCGTGGTCTCGACGAGCGCCGGCGCCGACGCGCGCACGCTGGAGATCGAGCAGGACGGGCGTTTGATCCGGCTTCGCGCGCGCCTCGTCGTCGCCGCGGACGGCGCCCGCTCCGTGATCCGCGAGCAGGCCGGCATACCGGCCGAGCAATGGGACTACGGGCAGACCGCGATCGTCACCACGGTGACGACACAGAGGTTCCACGATCACGTCGCCTACGAGCGCTTCACGCCGGACGGCCCGATCGCGGTGCTGCCGCTCGCGGACGGTCGTTGCGGCGTGGTGTGGACGCGCAAGCTCGAGGAGGCGGCCCGATTGCTCGCGCTGCCCGACGACGAGTTCCTGGCGGAGCTGCAGGTGGCGTTCGGTTTCCGGCTGGGCCGGCTGCTCAAGGTCGGCGCGCGCCACTCCTATGATCTCTCGCTGACGCGCTCGGACCGTCACGTGGGACCGCGCCTCGCGATCGTCGGCGCGGCGGCGCAGGGGCTGCACCCGATCGCGGGGCAGGGCTTCAACATCGGGATGCGCGATGCGGCCTGCCTCGCCGAGGTGATCGCCGACGCGCGCGCCGAAGGGCGCACCGACCCGGGTGACGGGCAGCTGCTGCGCGCCTATGCCGACTGGCGCGAGGAGGACCGCCGACGGATCGTGGCCTTCACGGACGGCATGGTACGGCTCTTCGGAACGCCGCTCGGCGTGTTGAGGGGGTTGCGCAGCGTGGGCCTGCTCGCGTTCGACGCATTCCCGCCCGCCAAGGCTGCGATGGCGCGCCTGAGCGTGGGCGCCGCGGGGCGAGTGCCCAGGCTCGTGCGCGGCGTGCCGCTCACCGGGGCCTTGTCGTGAGCCTCGGTCGCCGGCTCGATTTCGACGTCGTCGTCATCGGCGGCGGCATGGTGGGACTGGCGGTTGCCGCGCTGCTGTCCCGGGAGGAGCGGTTGTCCGGATGGCGCATCGCCGTCGTGGAGCCAGCCGCACCGCACCGGCCGACGGATGGCCTGGTCGACCTGCGCGTGTCCGCGCTGTCGAGAGCATCGCAACGCATCCTCGGAGCCGCGGGCGCCTGGCCCGCCATCGAACCGTACGCCTGTCCGTACGAGCGCATGGTGGTCTGGGACGCGGCAAGCACTTGTGACGCGCGGGATGCCCTACGCTTCGATGCAGCGGAAACCGGTGAGCCCGACCTGGGGCACATCGCGGAGAACATCCGCGTGCAGTGGGCGCTCGCCGAAGCGCCCGCTCTGCGCGGGGTGACCCAGCTCAGGGCCAGCCTCGAATCGCTCGACTTCGACGTGGAGTCCGCGAAGGTCTCGCTGAGCGACGGACGTCGGATCGCCGCCGGGCTGGTGATCGGAGCGGACGGCGGGCCGTCGAAAGTCCGCGAACTGTGCGGCATCGGGCGGGCCGGCTGGGCGTACGGCCAGACGGCCGTGGTCGCGCACCTGCGCACGGAGCGCCCGCATGCACGCACCGCGTGGCAGCGATTCCTGCCGGAGGGTCCGCTTGCGTTCCTGCCATTGCGCGACGGTCGCGTGTCGCTGGTGTGGACGACGACGCCCGCGGCGGCGGCGGCGTTGCAGGCGGCCGAGCCGGCGGATTTCAGCCGACAGGTGACCGACGCGAGCGACCGAGTGCTCGGTGCCGCGGCCTTGGACAGCGGACTCGCCGCATTTCCGCTCGCCTTGTGGCACTCACGCGAGTATGTCCGACCCCGGCTGGCGCTCGTCGGGGATGCGGCCCACACGATTCACCCGCTCGCGGGGCAGGGCGTCAACCTCGGATTCCTCGATGCGGCGTCGCTCGTGCAGGTGCTCGGCGAAGCCGTCGACGCCGGCGCGGACCCGGCGGGCCTGCGCACGTTGCGCCGCTACGCACGGTGGCGACGTGCGGAGAATGCATTGCTGCTCGGCACGACCGATACGCTGAATCGCCTCTTCACCGAGCGCAGCGTCGGGATCGCGGCCGCGCGGCGGCTCGGACTCGCACTCGTCGGCTCGCAGCCGCTGGCGCGCCGGCTGCTCGTGCGCCGGGCGCTGGGGCTCACGGGCGACCTGCCGGCGGTCGTTGTTGACCGGAGCCGCGCGTCGTGACCGACGGCGACTGGCAGCACGACCTGTTCACGCAGGCGCCGCCGGAACTCGGCAACCAGTACCGCAGCGACCCGCTGCTCGGCAGCTGGCTGAAGCGCAGCCTCCCGGCGGACGTGCGCAGTGCGCTCGCGCCGGAGCTCGACGAGATCGGCGAACTCGCCGGTGGCAGGCTGTACTCGATGCAGCTCGCGGACCGCGTCAACGAGCCGCGGCTGGTGCAGTGGGATGCGTGGGGCAACCGTGTCGACGCGGTGGAGGTGACGCCTCTGTGGCGCGAGGCGGAGCAGCTCGCGACCCGGCACGGGCTGGTCGCGACGGCCTACGAGCCGGCGCACGGCCGCTACGCGCGCATCGCGCAGTTCGCCAAGGTGTTCCTCTTCCATCCGTCGTCGGACGTCTACAGCTGCCCGCTCGCGATGACCGACGGCGCAGCGCGGTCGCTCCTCGAGTCGGGCGACCAGCGTCTCATCGAACGCGCCGTGCCACGCCTTACGTCGCGCGACCCCGGGACTGCGTGGACCAGCGGGCAGTGGATGACCGAGACGACCGGCGGCTCCGACGTCGGCCGCTCACAGACCCGGGCGGTCCGCGACGGCGACGGCTGGCGGCTCTACGGACGCAAGTGGTTCACCTCGTCGGTGGCAGCGCAGATGGCGCTCACGCTCGCGCGTCCCGAGGGCAACGAACCGGGCGGCAAGGGGCTTGCGATGTTCTACGTCGAGGTCCGCGACGCGACGGGCCGGTTGAACGACCTGCGCGTCGATCGCCTGAAGGACAAGCTCGGCACGCGCAAGGTGCCGACGGCCGAGCTGATGCTGGAAGGCACGCGCGCCTCGCTCGTCGGCCAGCCGTTCAACGGGACGCGGGCGATCGAGCCCATGCTCGCCGTGACGCGCATGTGGAACAGCGTGTGCGCGGTGGCCGCCATGCGCCGCGGTCTGGCGCTCGCACGCTCCTACGCGTCGCGACGCGAGGTGTTCGGCCGGCCGCTCGCGGACCAGCCCCTGCACTCGGACACGCTGGCTGCCCTCGAGGCCGAGACCTGGGGCGCGTTCCTGATGACGTTCCTGCTGGTCGA
>DAOMFD010000057.1:0-11256 GCA_035429605.1 Steroidobacteraceae bacterium
TCGCGCTCGGCCTGGCCAACATGGCGCACATGGAGCCGGTCGGGCACCTCGGGACGGTCGCGGCGCTCGCGCTGCTCGTCGCGTTCAGCTCCGCGACGCAGGACATTGCGGTCGACGCGTGGCGCATCGAGGCCGCGCCCCCACTCATGCAGGGCGCCATGGCCGCCTCCTACCAGCTCGGTTATCGCATCGCGCTCATGGTGGCGAGCGCGGGCGCGCTCTGGATCGCGGCGGATCTCGGCTGGGACACCGCGTACACCGCGATGGCCGCTCTCGTCGGCATCGGCCTCGTGACGACGCTCGTGATCCCCGAGCCGGACGCGCGCATCCCGCGCGACTCGCTGGACCAGGAGGCTCGCGTCGTCGCCTGGCTCGAGCGCAAGGCACACTGGCCGGAGCCGCTCAGGCGCGTGGGGGCCTGGTTCACGGGCGCGGTCGTCTGCCCGTTCGTCGATTTCTTCCAGCGCTACGGCACGCGCCTTGCGATCCTCATGCTGGCGTTCATCGCGACGTACCGGCTCGCCGACTTCACGATGGGCGTCATGACCAACCCCTTCTACCTGGACATGGGGTTCTCGCTGAAGGAGATCGCCGCGGTCGCCAAGGGCTTCGGCGTGTTCATGTCGATCCTCGGCACGCTCGTCGGCGGCGTGGCCGTGGTGCGCCTCGGGCTCGTGCGCACGCTCGTGCTCGGCTGCTCCCTGATCATCGCCGCGAACCTGATGTTCGCCGTCTTCGCCTGGACGGGGAAGCCGAGTCTCGCGGGTCTGGCCGTCGTCATCAGTGCCGACAACGTGGCGATGGGCATCGCCGGCACCGCGCTGATCGCGTACCTGTCGAGCCTGACGAGCGCGTCCTACACCGCGACGCAATACGCCCTGTTCTCGTCCATGTACGCGCTGCCCGGCAAGCTCCTGATGGGAGCGTCCGGGTTCGTGGTGGACGCGATCGGCTATCCGGCGTTCTTCGTCTACACCGCGACGCTCGGGGTGCCGGCGCTGGTCATGCTGTACATCGTGACCTGCACTGCGAAGCGCGCGGCGCCGGCCGCGGTGGGCGCGGCGTAATGGAAGAGACGGACCTCGAGCGCGTGATCTGCCCGCTGCACGAGCTTGCGGACCCGGGCGCGAGGGAATTCACGATGGGCAACGGCGACTGGCCGTTGCGCGGCTTCGTGGTGCGCAGCGGGGAGACCGTGCGCGCCTACGTCAACCACTGCCCGCACGCAGGATTTCCGCTCAACTGGACTCCGGACGGATTCCTCGCGCCGCACTCGAGGCTCATCCTCTGCTCGATGCACGGCGCGGTCTTCGAGATCGAGACGGGGTTGTGCATCTCCGGCCCGTGCGACGGGCTCAGGCTGCGTGCGCTGCCGGTGCGCGTGGAGCGCGGTTACGTGATGCTGGGCGACGAGGTCCCGCTCGAGGAGCCGCCCGATCTCGGAAGCTGAAGATGCCGCAGGGGCCGGGCGCTCAGTAGCGCTCGCCTTCCTCGGCCTCCGGCAGGTCGACCTCGGAGTAACCAGCGGCCTCGCCGCGGTCCACGAACTGCAGCGGATCGGCCCAGGCCTTCGCGGTGCCGGGTTCGGCCTCGTATTCGTTCTCGGTGTCCTCGGGCTCGACGTCGAGCGAGCCCGTCCAGTCCTCGGGCGGCTCGGTGGACTCGAACTCGTCCTCGAGCCACTCGTCGACCTCGAGTTCCTCGACCGTGCCGTCGAAGTACTGGATCTCGATCGTGCGATCGTCGCGGTCGATGGCCACGACCTCGAAGGAATCTCCGCCGGGGCGGCGGTACCACTGTCCGATGACGGGTGCGAGCTTCGCCATGGTCCCAACCTCTGCCGATCGCGGTGCGTGTATCCTCTGCTCGTCTTCACCTCCCTTCTAGACCTCTGCGAAGGGGAGTTCAAGTAGCGGAATGCGCGGACTGCCAATGTTCGACGAACTGGTCAAATTCTTCGTTGTCCTGCTGGTCGTCGTCGAGCCGCTGTCGCTGCTGCCGGTCCTCGCGGGCCTGACGGACGGCGCGGACGACGGCTACCGCCGCCGCATGTCGGTGAAGGCGGTCGGGATCTCCGTGGCCGTGTGCCTGGTGTTCGCGCTCGGCGGCAGCGCATTGCTGCAGGTGCTCGGCATCACGGTGGATGCCTTCAAGGTCGGCGGCGGCATCCTGCTGTTCCTGCTCGCCGTGGAGATGGTGTTCGCGAGGCCTTCCGGCGTGCGGTCCATCACGCCGGGCGAGGACGCCGAGGCGCACCACCGCGGCGACATCTCGGTGTTTCCCCTGGCATTTCCCTTGATCGCCGGCCCGGGCGCGCTGGCGACCATCCTGCTCGCATTCGCCGGGGTCGAGCCCGGATCGCTCCAGTTCGCGGCCCAGGTGGGCATCATCCTGGTCGTGCTCGGGATCACCCTCGCGCTCATGCTGCTCACCGGGCCGGTGATGCGCGTGATCGGCGTGACCGGTGGCGCCGTGCTCGGGCGCCTGCTCGGCGTGCTGCTCGCGGCGCTGGCCTCTCAGTTCGTGCTCGACGGCATCCGCGGCGCTATCGCTTCCTGAAGCAGAGGTCCCAGACCTCGTGGCCGAGGCGCTGGCCGCGGCTCTCGAAGCGCGTGAGCGGCCGGCTGTCCGGCCGCGGGCAGTATCCATCGAACTCGTTGGCGAGCGACCCGCAGCCGCCGGCCACCGCGAGCATCTGCTCCGCGTAGTGCTGCCAGTCGGTCGCGAGCCGGAAGCGTCCGCCGGGCCTGAGCTTCCGCGCCACCAGGTCCACGAACGCGGGTTGCACGATGCGCCGCTTGTGATGCCGTTTCTTCGGCCAGGGGTCCGGAAAGTAGAGCAGCACGGTGTCGAGCGACGCGTCGGCAATCCTGCGCTCGAGCACCTCGACCGCATCGCGGCACGCGACACGCAGGTTGGATAGCCCGAGCGCGCCGGCGAGCAGCAGCAGGTGCCCGACACCCGGGCGATGCACCTCGATGCCGACGAAGTCCTCGCCGGGGTGCTCCGCGGCCAGGGAGACCAGCGATTCGCCGTTGCCGAAGCCGATCTCGAGCGTGACCGGGGCGGTCCTGCCGAACAGGGCCGCGAAATCGAGCCCGCCGTCGCCGTCGTCGATCCCGTATCGCGGCCACAGCTCGCGCCAGGCGCGCTCCTGGGCGACGGTCATGCGACCAGCCCGCGCGACGAAACTGCGGATGGCGCGTCGCGGGCGCTCCGGCGGTCCTTCGGCCTGCGTGTCGTCTGGAATCGTCGGCGCCAAGCTACTACAGTCCACAGTCGGGGCAGTGGCTCGCATCTTACGGCGCTTGCAGGCGCCCGGGAGTACTCACATGGCCAGCACGACCGGAATGCTCGACAACCTCGGTGCCAATGCGCACGCGCTCTGCCGGCGCACGTGGTGGGTGTTCCTGGTCGGCGGCCTCGCGTCGGTCGCATTCGGCGTGCTGGCGTTCGCGAACCCCGGGCTTGCGCTGTTCGTGCTGGCGGCGTTCTTCGCCGCGTCGATCCTGGTGGACGGCGCGTTCAACATCCTGGGCGCCCTGCAGCACCGGGAGAAGGACGGGTGGTGGGTCATGCTGCTCATGGGGCTGCTCGGCGTGCTCGTCGGGGGCTACGCGCTGTGGCATCCGCCGATCAGCATGCTCGCGCTGGTCTACATCGTCGCGTTCCAGGCGATCATGCTCGGCGTGTTCCTGGTTACGCTGGGATACAAGGTCCGCAAGGCGACGACGCGCGAGTGGATCCTGTACGCCGCGGGCGGCCTGTCGATCCTGTTCGGCGTGCTGGTCATCGTCAATCCGCTCGCCGGCGCGGCGTCGATCGTCTACCTGATCGCGTGCTGGGCGGTGGTCGTCGGCGCGCTGAAGGTCTGGTTCGGATTCAAGGTGAAGAGCCTGCCCACGAAGCTCGGCGACCGGATGTCGGCCCTGCACTGAGCAGGCGCGTCAGGCGACGCGCCCCGCGATGCGCCCGCCGAACAGGCAGCCGCCGAGGAACGTGCCCTCGAGACCGCGCTTGCCGTTCATGCCGCCGCCACCGAAACCCGCGGATTCGCCCGCGGCGTAGAGCCCGGGGATCGGCTGTCCCGATCCGTCGAGCACGCGGCTCGACAGGTCGGTCTGCAGGCCGCCCATGCTCTTGCGGCTGATGATGAACTCGCGAATCGCAAGCAGGGGTCCCGCCGCTGGCTCGAGGATCTTCTGGAACTTGCAGGTGCGCAGGCGGTCGCCGATCCAGCGACGCGCGAACTCGATGCGGCGCAGCTGGTCGTCGTCGTGGAAGCGCGGGCCGAGGTCGATGCGCGCATCGTACGTCGTCGCGGCCTCGGTGATGGCGGCGAGGTCCACGGAGCGGTCGCCGGTGAGCGCATTCATCTTCTCGACCAGTTCCGGCAGCGTGTCGGCGACCACGAAGTCCTTGCAGTTCGTCGTGACCTCGTCGTAGAGCCAGCGGTTGCCGCGCAGCATGTCGCGCGCGACGTGGAGCCGCTTCTTCTCCCGGAACGACGGGTTGAACTCGCCGCCCGAGATCGCGAGCTCCTTGAGCGCGATCCTGCGGTTCAGCAGCTGCCACGAGTACGCACGCTCCTGCCGGCAGATCTGCGCGACGAGGTCGTGCGTGTCGTAGCCGGTCACGAGCGGCATCGGGCCGATGCGCTCGCCGCGCCAGTTGAGCCAGAGCGCAGACTTGGGCGGCACGAGCGAGAGCCCGTGCGAGGGCTTGCGCGGCTTCCAGTGGTGCACGCCCGCCGCGTAGTTCCACTGCCAGTCGAGGTGCGTGATGCGCGCGCCCAGCGTCGACGCGGCGTCGTGCAGGCGTCCGTCCGCGTACTTGTGCGAGCCGTTCAGGATCGTCTCCGGCGGCTTGCCCCAGTCCGCGTGCCAGTTCGCCTTGACGCGCTCGAGGTTGCCGTTGATGCCGCCGGACGCGATGACGACCGACTCGCCGCTCGCCTCGAATTCCTGCGCCGAACCCTCCATCACGCCGCGACAGCCGGAGACGCTGCCGTTGGTGACGACGAGGGACTCGACGCGATGGCCGAAGCGCAGCTCGAGCAGCGGGCGGCGGGGGTGGGCGAGCAGGTGACGATTCAACACCACGGCCAGTTCGTGCCCGGTTCCCCACACGATGTGCCAGCGCGGCACGGAGTTGCCGGGCGTGTACAGTCCGCGCTCGACCCACAGCGGCATGGGCATGAATTCGACGCCGATGCCCCTGAGCCAGTCGAAGATCTCCTCGTTCGCGCGCTGCACGTAGCTTTCGGCCCAGGCGAGCGGCCAGCGGTCGTCCGGCCCGAATTCCGCGAACGCCTTCCAGTCGCGCAGTCCCTGCTCGACGCCGTCGCGGATCCCGTAGCGGCGCTGCAGCGGCGTGCCGGCGAACCAGATGCCGCCGAAGCTCTCCTTGGCGAGGCCGCCCATGTTCTCCTCGGCGTCGCGGTCGATGAGCAGCACGCGCCTCCCGCGTCCGAGCAGCTCGATCGCGGCGGCGACACCGGCGATGCCCGACCCGATCACGACGACGTCGGCCTTGTAACGCAGCACGGTTCAGTCCCCCTCCGCCAGTGTCAGGTCCACGCCGTCGAGCGTCTCGGCGGATCCGACCCCCATCTGTTTCACGAGCTTCGCCGCCATGGGCATGCCGATGTTGAGCGGGCGCACGCGCGAGGCCCTCGCGTACACGACATTTCCGGACATGGGCGTAGGCGACTGCGGTATGAACACGGCGGTCCAGCCCGCGGGCATGGGCTCCGGCAGCGCGTAGCCGAGCTGCCAGGCGTCGTCCAGGCACACGAGCACGGGGGCGAGCCCTTGTCCCTGCTCGACCTTGGTCAGTCCTTCGGCCATCGTGGTCACGACCCGGTATTGCGGCAGGTTGCCGAGCAATGAGTCCCCGATCCATTTCGTCATTGCGCGTCCGGTGTTCGTGCGCGCGAGGAGCCCCGCCACGAATGCCAAGACGAGGAGCACCAGCGCGGCGACGATCGTGCCGACGGCGACCCCGGCGAACTGGTGCGCCGGGAACAGCGCTGCAATCGGGTCCGCGACCTTGCGGGCCATCTCCAATGCCTTGCGCAGCAACAATGCCAGGACGACGAGCGGCACGAGAAATACCAGGCCGCCGATGACCGTGGTCTTGAGGAATTCCTTGATCCTGTCCACCGCGACGCTCCCGTGGAACCTTCCCGCCAGAATACGCCTCTATCGATCCGCGGCCACCTCGCCGAGCAACCACGGGCGGGCTCGGTCGCGATACGAGTCCGGGATTCGCGCCGGGCCCGTCGAATCGGCAAAGACCATGACCGCGTCCGAGACGCTGACGCAACGGCCATCCTGGAACATGCCCATGGCGAGCGTGTACGAGGTGTTCCCGAGCCGCAGGACGCCGACGCCGACTTCCAGCGTGCCGGGGTAGCCCGCTTCGAGCAGGTAGTCGATGGACTGGTGCGCGATGAGGATGCGCTCGCCCGCCGGCGTGGGGATGCGCGCTCCCCCGAGCATATGCGTCAGGGCCGACACCCGCGCCTCCTCGTAATATTGGGCGATCGCGACGTTGTTGATGTGCCACAGCGGGTCCACGTCCGCGTAACGGGCGATGATGCGGACCTTGAGCGGATAGCGCGTCGGGTCCAGGCGATGGGGAGCGATGCGGGTCATGGGCGGATTGACGTGTCCCGGCGGTGACCGAATGATACGGCGACGCCCATGACCGCAGTCCAGTTCCGGAATACCGAAGTGCGGCTGTCCGAGGCACTCGCGGCCACGGCCGCGGCCGTGCGCGGGCACGTCGTGACGCTGCGGGAACTGCTCGGCTACGTCGGCGAGCAGGGACTGCTCGTCTTCAGCGCCATCCTCGCGTTGCCGTTCCTGATCCCGGTGTCGCTGCCGTTCATGAGCACCGCCCTCGGCCTGCCGATGCTGCTGATCGGCATTGCGGTCATCGCGGGCCGCCTGCCCTGGCTGCCGGCCCGGCTTCTCGACCACGAACTGCCGTCCGAGACCGTGCAGCACCTGCTCGAACGCGCGACCCGGATGGCGCTGCGCTTCGAGCACCTCGTGAAGCCGCGGCTGCCGGTGCTGACCGGCTCGGGGTTCGTGAACTCCCTGCACGGCGTGACGCTCGTGACGGCGGTGCTGCTGCTGATGGCGCCGCTGCCGTTCGTGCCGCTCGCCAACACGCTGCCCGGCATCGCCATCATCCTGCTGTGCCTCGGTATCGCCGAGCGCGACGGGCTGTTGCTCGTGGTCGGCTATTTCGTCGCACTCGTGTCGGCGGTGTACATCGGCTCGTTGATGTGGCTGGTCGTCCAGGCGGGCATGAACTTCGACGACGTGCTGGCCGAGCCAGGAGCCTGGTTCTCGCGAATCTTCAAGGACTGACTCGCGGCCACCCTGCTCGCCGCGGCGCTGCTCCCGGGCACGCGCCCCCCCGAAACTGACCCTATAATGCGCGCCTTCGGCCGCGGTCGACGTCCGTCACGCGCGGCACTGCCATTCGAGGTGATTGCATGAAGATCTGGTCCATGCTCTCGACCATCGCCGTCGCGCTGCTGCTCGCGGCAGGCGTCGCGGACGCGGCGGGCACCCGTCCGTTCACGCCGAAGGACCTCGTGATGCTCGATCGCGCGTCGGAGCCGCGGCTCTCGCCGGACGGCAAGGTCCTCGCCTACACGCTGCGCGAGACGGATCTCGACGCCAACCGTGGGGCCAGGAGCATCTGGCGACTGGATCTCGCCGACCAGAATGCGCACCCGCAGCGTGTGACCGCCGCTGGCTCGAATGCGTGGTCGCCGCGCTGGTCACCCGACGGCCGGACGCTGTATTTCCTCTCCGACCGCGCAGGGAGCGACCAGGTCTGGGCGTTGACATCCGGGCTGGGTGACGCGCGCCAGGTGACGAAGCTGCCGCTCGACGTCGGCAGCTTCGTGGTCGCCCCGGATGGCCGGCGGCTCGCGGTCTCGCTCGAGGTCTTCCCGGACTGCGCGGATCTCGCCTGCACGAAGCAGCGTCGGGACGACCGCGCGGCGGCGAAGGTCAGCGGCGTCGTCTACGACAAGCTCTTCATCCGGCACTGGGACGCCTGGTCCGACGGCAGTCGCTCGCAGCTGTTCATCGCGGACGTCGGTGCGGACGGAGTCGTCTCGCAGGAGCCTCGGCTCATCACGCGCGGCATCGACGGCGACGTCCCGTCGAAGCCCTTCGGCGACGACAGCGAGTACGCCTTCTCGCCCGACGGCAAGACGGTCGTCTTCAACGCGCGCATCGCCGGCACGACCGAGGCGTGGTCGACGAACTTCGACATCTACTCGGTGGCGACCGACGGCGACGCCGCGCCGCGCAATCTCACCTCCGGGAATGCGGCGTGGGACGGCTATCCGCTGCCCTCCCCGGACGGCCGCAAGGTCTATTACCTGGCGATGCGCAAGCCCATGCACGAGGCGGACCGCTTCGGGATCATGGAACTCGACCTCGCGACCGGACGCAGCCGCGAGATCGCTCCGGACTGGGACCGCAGCGCCGGACCGCTCAAGATTTCCGCGGACGGCCGCACCCTCTATACGTCGGCGGACGACGACGGCCGGCATCCTCTCTTTGCGGTCGACGTGGCCAGCGGCAGGGTGAGGACCGTCGCCCAGGGTGGCGACGTGACGGACTTCAGCCTCGCCGCCGGCACGATCGTCGTGGCCCGGGCCTCGCTCAAGGCGCCCACCGATTTCTATCGTGTCGCACCCGGCGCCGAGCGACGGCTGACCGACCTCAACGCTGCGCGCCTGCGCGACGTCGTCATGGGCGACGTGGAGGTATTCGAGTTCAAGGGTTGGAACGACGAGCGCGTGCGCGGCTATGTCGTCAAGCCCTACGGCTTCGAGCCTGGGAAGAAATACCCGGTCGCATTCCTGATCCACGGCGGGCCGGAAGGCTCGTGGCTGGACGAATTCCACTATCGCTGGAATCCGCAGACGTATGCGGGCGCGGGATTCGCCGTGGTCGCGATCGACTTCCACGGATCGACGGGCTACGGCCAGGCGTTCACGGAAGCCATCCTCGAGCACGCGGGCGACCGGCCGTTCGAGGACCTGCAGAAAGGCTGGGCCGCGGCGCTGGCGAAGTTCGATTTCCTGGATGCCGGCCGCGCCTGCGCGCTGGGCGCGAGCTACGGCGGCTACATGGTCAACTGGATCGCAGGCAACTGGCAGGCGCCGTGGAAGTGCCTCGTGAGCCACGACGGCATCTTCGACAGTCGCTCCATGTACTACACGACCGAGGAAATCTGGTTCGACGAGACGGAACACGGTGCGCCACAGTATGAACGGCCGCAGGCTTACGAGCAGTTCAACCCGATCAACCACGTCGCAGAGTGGAAGGTGCCGATGCTCGTGGTGCACGGGGCGAAGGACTACCGGATCCCGCTGGAGCAGGGCATCGGCGCGTTCACGGCGCTGCAGCGGCGTGGCATCCCGAGCCAGTTCCTGACCTTCCCGGACGAGAACCACTGGGTGCTCAAGCCGCAGAACAGCCTCAAGTGGCACGAGACCGTCGAGGCCTGGATCAAGCGCTGGACCGCGCCTTAGGCACACCCGGCAGCTCCGCTGACTCTGCGTCAACTGTTCCGGACAGAGGACCACTCATGCAGGCCACTCACGCCCGCGCAGTCTTCGTCGCTACATTGATGGCCCTGCTTGCTGGCTGTGCCGGAAAGACCGGAGACGTGCCGCAGCAGACCGCGGAGAGCGCCGCCGTGCAGGCCGCCGCGCCCGCCGCTGTTGCGCCCCGTCCGGGCCCGAATCCCCTGCGCGACGCTTTCTTCGGCGACCTGCACCTGCACACCGGTTATTCGATGGATGCGTTCGCGTTCGGCACGACGTTGACGCCAGACGACGCGTACCGGTACGCGGAAGGAGCGACCGTCACCTACTTCGGCAAGCCGCAGAAGCGGCATGCGCCGCTCGATTTCCTCGCGGTCACCGACCATGCCGAGTACCTCGGCGTGGTGAGGGACACGATCGACCCGAATGGGCCGTTCGCGGGGACCGAGTGGTACACGATGATGACCAACCGGGACCCGGCGGTCTCGGCGCAGGCGTTCAAAAAACTCATCGGCTCGACGGTGACGAACCAACCGCTGCCGGAGTTGAACGATCGCAAGCTGCTGGCGAGCGCCTGGCAGGAGTACATGGCGGCGGCCGAGCGCCACAACCAGCCGGGAAAATTCACCACGTTCGTGGGCTTCGAGTGGACCTCCGCCCCGCAGTTCCAGAACCTGCACCGCTGCGTGATCTTCGCCGGCAAGGGGCCGGAGCTGCCGTTCAGCGCCTTCGACTCGCTCGATCCAGAAGCGCTGTGGAAGTACATGGAGGCACAGCGCGCCCTAGGCCTCGAAGTGATCGCGGTGCCGCACAACGGCAACGCGAGCAATGGCCTGATGTTCAACGTGCGCGACATGTCGGGCCGGCCGCTGACGCGCGAATACGCCGAGCGGCGCATGGCGAACGAGCCGCTCGTCGAGATCATCCAGGGCAAGGGCCAGAGCGACACCAGCCCGGAGCTGTCACCGAACGACGAGTTCGCGGACTTCGAGATGTGGCGCACCCTCGTCGGCAATCCGGCCAAGGCCAAGGCGCTGACCGGCAGTTACGTGCGCCAGGCCTACGGCGTGGGCCAGGAGCTGCAGGAGAAGCTCGGGGTCAATCCGTTCAAGTACGGCATCGAGGCCGGCACGGATTTCCACTCGGCCATGTCGAGCACCGAAGCGAGCAACTACCCGGGCTCGCACGGTAACCAGGACATCGATCCCAAGTCGGTCATCACGGCGACGGAATCCGTCGGTGGCGAGCCGCCGACCGCGATCGGGTCGGGCGGACTGACAGGCGTGTGGGCGGAGGAGAACACCCGCGCATCGCTGTTCGCGGCTTTCAAGCGCAAGGAGACCTTCGGCACGTCGGGCACGCGCATCAAGGTGCGCATGTTCGCAGGCTGGGACTACCCGAAAGGCCTCGTGCAGCAGAAGGACTGGGTCAAGGCCGCCTACGCGGGCGGCGTGCCGATGGGCGGCGACCTTGCGCCCAAGGCTGGCTCCGCTGCGCCGACGTTGCTGGTCCAGGCCACGAAGGACCCGGACGGCGGCAACCTCGACCGCATCCAGATCATCAAGGTCGCGACGCGGCACGGGAAGAGCACGGAGACGGTGTACGACGTCGTGTGGAGCGGCGAGCGCAAGCCGGATCCGAAGACCGGCAAGGTCCCCGCGGTCGGC
>DAOMFD010000058.1:0-10976 GCA_035429605.1 Steroidobacteraceae bacterium
GCCTTCTGCTGGGTCTCCACGTCCGGGTCGCGCAGCAGGTCGCAGAGGATCGCCGGGTCGGCGTTGCCGTCGAGGCGCGACAGCGCGTTCAGCACCGCCTGCCGGATGAGCTTGTTCGGGTCCTTGAGCTGGGTCTGCAGGGCGGCCGCCACCGCCGGGCGGTTGAAGCGCGCAAGGATGTTGATGATGTGCGTGCGCGCGATCGGGTCCTTGCCCTCCAGCCGGCTGATGAGCTCGGGCAGGAGACCCTCGTCGGCGATGTCGCCGATGATGCGGAACAGGGCGGCCTTCTCGGTCGCTTCCTGGTTGTAGGCGCGCTTCAGCAGGTCGCGCGCCGACAGCCGGGACTTCTGGGCGGCCAGCACGTTGACGATCGGGCCGCGCGGCGCCTTCGGATCGTCGAGCAGGGGGAGGAGGAGCTGCGGGTTGTACTCCCGCCCCATCGACAGCGCCGTGACGATCGCCTGCGCCGTGCGCTGGTTGGCGTCGGTCAGCGCGCCGACGACGGTGCCGAGCGACTTGTTGTCGATGAGCGTCGCGAGCACCCCGATGAAGGCGTCCATCTCCTGCCGGTCCGCCGCGGACAACGCGTCGATGATGCGGGGAATGGCCTGCGGCCCGAGCTTGCCGAGCCGATCGAGCGCCTTGGTGGCGTCGACGACGCCGCTCCCTTCACTCGCCGCCTTGATGTCGGCGATGAGGCGGTCGGCCTTCAGGTTGGTGAAGAAGCTCATGGACGCCGGTCGGTTGCGCTGGGCTTAGGCCTCGTCGTGCCTGACTAAGTCAAAGTGGGGGCCGCCTGCCGGGAGCACGACGACCCGCCGCAGTATGCCATGTGTCCGCGGTCCGCCCGCGGCGCCCGGCGGCACCGAGCCGCGGGCGGAATTCCGTTACAATAACGCGTTTACGGCGCAAGCCAATCTCCCTCTGGTCCGGTCACCCAATGACAGACGATCGCGTACGCGAAGCCCGCCTTGTGGTCGGGAATTATGTCGAACCCCACCTCGGGATGCCGCTGGCGGACGCCAAAGCTGTGAAGTCCGTCAGGTTCGAGGATGGCCGCGTCCGCGTGGAGATCGAGCTCGGGTTTCCGCTGGAGCGCGGCCGGGTCGCGCTGCAGGAGCACCTCGGACGCCTGCTGGCGGGCACTCCCAAGGCCGGTCCAGTGGAGGTCACCGTCACGTGCAAGGTGGCTGCCCAACCGGTCGAGGGGGCCAAGCCGCCTCTGCCGGGCATCTCCAACGTGATCGCGGTCGCCTCCGGCAAGGGCGGCGTCGGCAAGTCCACGACCGCAGTGAATCTCGCACTGGCGCTCGCGCTCGACGGCGCGAGGGTCGGGCTGCTCGATGCGGACATCTACGGCCCCAGCCAGCCGCGCATGATGGGCCTGCAGGGGCAGCGGCCGGTATCGACCGACGGCCGGCGTATGGAGCCTCTCGTGTCCCACGGCGTCAAGGTCATGTCGATCGGCTTCCTCGTCGAGGAGGAGCAGCCGATGGTGTGGCGCGGGCCCATGGTGACGCAGGCCCTGACCCAGTTGCTCGCGGAGACGAACTGGGGCGAACTCGACTACCTCGTCGTGGACATGCCGCCGGGCACCGGAGACATCCAGCTGACGCTCGCCCAGCGGGTGCCGGTGAGCGGCGCGGTGGTGGTCACGACGCCTCAGGACATCGCGCTGCTCGACGCCCGCAAGGGCCTCAGGATGTTCCAGAAAGTCGCTGTCCCGGTGCTCGGCATCGTCGAGAACATGGGGACGCACGTCTGCTCGAAGTGCGGCCACGAGGAACCGATCTTCGGCAGCGGCGGGGGTCGCGCCATGGCTGAGCAGTACGGCGTCGCGCTGCTCGCCAGCCTGCCGCTCGACATCCGCATCCGCGAGCAGACCGACGGCGGGTGCCCGACGGTCGTCGCCGAGCCCGACGGCCCGCTCGGGCGTGCCTATCTGGAGATGGCCCGCTGCACGGCCGCACGGCTGTCGGTCGCGCATTCCGCCGCCGGCGCGGCCCCCAGGATCACCGTCGAGGACACCTGACCGTGAGCATCAAATCCGACCGCTGGATCCGCCGCATGGCCGAGGCGCACGGCATGATCGAACCGTTCGAGCCCGGGCAGGTGCGCGTGGCGAACGGCAACAAGATCGTGTCGTTCGGCACGTCGAGCTACGGCTACGACGTGCGCTGCGCCGCCGAGTTCAAGATCTTCACCAACATCAACTCGACGATCGTCGACCCCAAGGACTTCGACCACGGGTCGTTCGTCGACTTCACGGGCGACGTGTGCATCATCCCGCCGAACTCGTTCGCGCTCGCGCGCACGGTCGAGTACTTCCGCATCCCGCGCAACGTGCTGACCGTGTGTCTCGGCAAGTCCACGTACGCGCGCTGCGGCATCATCGTGAACGTCACGCCGCTCGAGCCGGAATGGGAGGGCCACGTGACGCTCGAGTTCTCCAACACCACGACGCTGCCCGCGAAGATCTACGCGAACGAGGGCGTCGCGCAGATGCTGTTCTTCGAATCGGATGAGGTCTGCGAGGTCAGCTACAAGGATCGCGGCGGCAAGTACCAGGGGCAGCGGGGAGTGACCCTGCCGAAGGCCTGATGGGGACTGTCCCCGCAGGGGACTGTCCCTGGCCGCACTGGGGACAGTCCCCTACGGGGACCGTCCCCTGTCCAGCGTCACCAGCTTGAGCTGCACGTCGGGACGTCCCTTGTTGTACTGGATCGCCTGCACCGGGACGTAGCCGAGCTGCGGGGCGTGCCAGACCCGGTTCAACCGGTTCGACCCTGGATGCTGGCTCGCCCACACGACGGTGTCGAACTGGCCGTAGGGGGTGACGACGGTCGCGCGGCCTTCCGGCCAGTAGCGGAATTCCTGCAGCTTCGCCCCGTTGAGGATCCAGAACGACTTCGGCTCCCGGCCCGCCAGCAGCTCGTTGATCATCGCCGCCTGCACCGACGCGCTGTCCTGGGTGCCGGCCGCGACGGGATAGTCGAAGGTCTTCTGCTTCGCCTGGCCGTGGACGTGGCCGGTCGCCCAGTCGAACGCGATGTTGACGTCCTTGGCGCTCGTGTCGCTGCCGTCGTCGAACACCAGCGTGAGCGGCCGCACGCCGGAGGCCGTCAATTCCATCGTGCTGCGCTGGCGTGCATCCGGGCTGACCGCGATGCGGCCGAGCAGGTTCGGGTAGGCCCGCGACTCGTAGACCCATTGCCCGGCGACGGCACCCGGGTGCAGGGACTGCTCGAGCTCGCCGCCGCTGATGCCGCGATAACTCACCTGGTAACGCGCGGTGTATCGAGTGAGCCCGGACGCGGCTGGCGCCGGCGACGCGGGCGCGACCGCAGCCTGGGGTCGGGGTTGCGATGCGGCCGGCGACGCCGTGCCGGTCTGCGACCACGCGACCGGGACGCACTGGATCGCAAGCGCCAGGCCCAGCGCCGCGCGCAGCAGGTTAGTCCGGCTGCGCACCGCTCGTGTCCAGCAAGACGGGCGCGTCGAGCCGGCGCCCGTCGAGCCAGGCCGCGTCGTCGATGCAACGCAGCCGGCCCGTCGCGAACCAGCCGACGGCCTGGGGATAGATGCGGTGTTCCTGCTCGAGCACGCGGGCGGCAAGGCTGGCCTCGTCGTCGTCGTCCCGCACGGGGACCTTCGCCTGTATGACCACCGGGCCGCCGTCGAGTTCGCGGGTCACGAAGTGGACGCTGGCACCGTGCACGCGCTCGCCGGCCTCCAATGCCTTGCGATGCGTGTGCAGGCCGCGGAACTTCGGCAGCAGGGAAGGGTGAATGTTGAGCGTGCGCCCCGCGTAGCGGTCGACGAAGGCGGGCCCGAGGATGCGCATGAAGCCGGCCAGGATCACGAGTCCGGGCTCGTAGCCGGCGACCAGCGCCGCCAGGGCCGCGTCGTATCGCGCGCGGTCCGGGAAGCTCCTGGGACAGATCGTCGCGCAGTCGATTCCCTGGCTGCGGGCCCACTGGAGGCCGGGTGCATCCTCCCGGTCACTCACGACCGCGCGGATGTCGATCGGAGGGTCGCCCGTGCGAGCCCGCTCGGCGATGGCCCGCAGGTTGCTGCCGCGGCCGGAGATGAGGGCCACGACCGGCATGCGCGCCACGCTGGCGCTCATCGTTCGATCACGATGCCGCGTCCGCCACGCCGCACCTCGCCCACGACGGTCGCGGTCTCGCCGCAACGCCTGAGGATCGCGAGGGCGCCGTCGGCGTCGGCCGCGGCGACGCAGATCGTCATCCCCAGGCCGCAATTGAAGGTGCGATGCATCTCGTCGCGCTCGACGCTGCCCGTGCGTTGCAGCCAGTCGAACACCGGCGGTCGGTGCCACGCGCGCTCCTCGAGCACGGCCTCGAGGCCGTCGGGCAGCACGCGCGGGATGTTGCCGGTCGGCCCGCCGCCCGTGATGTGTGCGATCGAGTGCACGGGCAGCTCGGCGAGCAGCGCGAGCACCGACTTCACGTAGATGCGGGTCGGCGCGAGCAGCAGGTCGTAGAGCGGCCTGCCGTCGAGCAGGGTTCCCGGCCCCGCACCGCCCGTCTCGAGCAGCCGGCGGATCAGCGAATAGCCGTTCGAGTGCGGTCCCGACGAGGCGAGCCCGATGATCACGTCGCCGGCGCGGGTCCGGGTGCCGTCGATGATGCGGTCCTTCTCGACGAGGCCGACGCAGAATCCCGCGAGGTCGTAGTCGTCACCCTCGTACATGCCGGGCATCTCGGCTGTCTCGCCGCCGACCAGCGCGCAGCCGGCCTGCAGGCAGCCCTCGACGATGCCCTTGATCACGCGCTCGGCGACCGGCACCTGCAGCTTGCCCGTCGCGTAGTAGTCGAGGAAGAAAATCGGCTCGGCGCCCTGGACGACGACGTCGTTCGCGCACATCGCGACGAGGTCGATGCCGATCGTGTCGTGGCGGCCCGTCTCGATGGCCAGCCGCAGTTTCGTCCCGACCCCGTCCGTACCCGAGACCATGACCGGCTGCCGATAGCGGTGCAGCGGCACCTCCACGAGCGCGCCAAACCCGCCGATGCCGCCCATGACCTCGGGACGCATGGACCGCTTCACCGCTGGCTTGATGCGCTCGACGAGTTCGTCGCCCGCGTCGATGTCGACACCGGCGTCGCGATAGGTGGTGGGTCTCAAGTCGGCCATCGAGTGGTCTCCCGCAGGGCGGTTCTGCCCCGGGGCACAGGTCGAGGCTGTGTTATTTTACACGTGCGCCGGCAGCGCCGGATTCTCGCCGATCCATGCTGAGACAGCCACGCACCACGACCCCTGGCGGGGCGGCCTTACGGGTCGTCGCCTGTGTCCTGTTCCTCGCAGCGTCGCTGCGGGCGGGGGCCGACGTGGCCGTTTATCAGGCTGTCGTGCCACTGGCTGGCACGACCGAAGCCGATCGAAACGCCGCGTTCGGCGATGCATTGCGCACGGCGGCCGTGAGGGCGACCGGCCAGCGCGACGCAGGGTCGGCGCCGGCGGTCGCGGCAGCGGCCGCCGACCCGACGCGCTACGTCCAGCAGTATTCGACCACGCCTGACCGCATGCTCAAGGTCGGGTTCGATGCCCGCGCGATGGACCGTCTCCTGCAGCAGGCCGGGCTGCCCTTCTGGCCGCTGGAGCGGCCGGTGACGCTCGTGCTGCTCGTCGTCCCGTCGGTCGCTGGCGGGCAGCGCGCGGTGCTGGCGTCGGAACGGGTGGTGCCGGAGCGGGTCGAACTGGAACGGGCAGCCCTCGCGCGCGGACTCCCGATTGCTTGGCCGGAGCAGCCCGTGTCCGCGGCGCAGGTGCGCGCGGCGATGGGCGGGGACGACGGCGCCGTCGGCGACAGCCAGTACGTCCTGGCGGGCGTCGGCAGCGGCGGATCGATCGCGTGGCGATTCACGGGTGTCGGCGAGTCGGCGCGGGTCGACGGCGCGCCTCGGGATGGCGCAGACCTCGCGGCCGATGCGCTGGCGGCACGCTATGCACCCGCATCGAGTCGCGGCACGTCGACCGTCGCGATCCGGGTCGGCGGGATCGCGGACGTCCGGTCATACGCAAGCCTGCTCGAGTACCTGAAATCATTGAGTCTCGTGCGCGCCGTCGGCGTATCCGGACTGGACGACCGGGAAGTGCTCCTCGACGTGACGCTGCGTGGCGACCTCGGGCAGTTGCGCAGGATCGCGGCTCTGGATAGCCACCTGAAACCGGCAGCAGCGACGCAGGGCGAGGTGACCGCCGCTGACTTCACGTACCAGCCATGAGCCTGCGGCACCTTCCGAACCTGCTGTGCGTCCTGCGGATGCTGCTCGTCTACCCGGTCGGGCACGGCATCCTGGACGGGCACTACCCGCAGGTGCTGGCCCTGTTCGCCCTGGCGGCGTTCACCGATGGACTGGACGGCTTCCTGGCCAAGCGCTACGGCTGGACGACGGAACTCGGCGGCCATCTCGACCCGCTCGCGGACAAGCTGCTCCTCGTCACGGTGTTCGTGTGCCTCAGCGTGGCGGAACTCGCGCCGTGGTGGCTGACCGCGACCGTGCTGCTGCGCGACGTCGTCATCGTGTCGGGCGCGATCGCGTACCGAATCGTGGTCGGGCCGTTCCGCGGACTGCCGACGCTGCAGAGCAAGTTCAACACCTTCTGCCAGATCCTGTTCTGCCTGCTGGTCGTCGCGCAAGCCGCCTACGAATGGCCGCTGGACGACGTGGTGACCGCGGCCGGCGCGCTCGCATTCGTCACGACCAGCGTGAGCGGACTCGACTACGTGCTTGCGTACTCGCGGCGGTCCGTTGCGGCGGTGCGCGGGCGCGCCACCAGGCCGGGCTGACGCACGATGCGGCAGTTACCGCTCGGTGTGCGCCTGCGGGACACGGCACGCCTCGAGAGCTACGTCCCGGGCGGGAATCGGGAGGCGGTCGAACTCGTCGCAGGGCTTCGGCTCCCGGCGCCGCGCGTGCTGTGGATCTGGGGTCGGCGCGGCACCGGCAAGACGCATCTCCTGCAGGCCGCCTGTGCCTCCGTCGCCGACCGCGGCGGCTCGGCCAGTTACCTGGACCCGGCGGCGGGTGCCGAACCCGACTGGCTGGAGGGCTGCGAGGGCCTCGACCTCGTGTGCATCGACGCATTGGACGCGATCTCCGGGGACGCGCCCTGGAACGCCGCGATTTTCCGCCTGCACACGCTCATGCAGGACGCGGCGGCCCGGCTGTGCGTGGCAACGGAGCGCGCACCGGCGACCGTCGATTTCGTCCTGCCCGACCTGCGCTCCCGGCTGCTCGCGGGGTCGGTGCACCAGTTGCAGGAACTGGATGACGCCGGTCTTTGCGAAGCGTTGCGCCTCCGCGCTGCGCAGCGCGGGCTCGAACTGTCGCAGGAGGGAGCGCTCTACCTGCTGCACCGCCTGCCGCGCGACATGCACACGCTCTGCGAGGCGCTGGACCGGCTCGACGAGGCGTCACTGGCGGCCCAGCGGCGCCTGACGGTCCCGTTCCTGCGGGGTGCCCTCGCCGGTCAGGGACTCGGAGACGACTGACCGGGGCGCGGTCGCGTGACCCTCAGGAACGCCACGAGCGCAAGGAAGAACGCGATGCTCGAGCCCAGGACCAGGGCCGCCAGCCAGCGCATGGCCGGGTTGGCAACCGCCTCGGTGATCCCGTAGACGAAGCCCGGCACCGCGCAAAGCGTCGCCCATGCGTAGGTGCGCCGGTCGCCCCGCAGCATCCCGCGCAACGGCATGAGCAGGGGCGGCAGCAGCAGCGCGCCGAGCACTGCGGACGGGACCCCGGACCATGGCATGAGCACGGCGGCGGCGCTGAACGACGCCAGCGCAACGAGCGCCGCCAGGGCACACCGGCGGACCAGCCTGGCTCGCCGGTCGAGGCTCGCTGCCATGCTCAGCGGCGTACGCCAGCCAGGGCGACGGCCGCCTCGGCCACGCGACGGCCCAGCAACTGTGCCAGTTCGCGTTCATCGTCGGAGAGCGGTGTCTCGGTCTTGCGTGCGGCGAGGTGGCTCGCGCCGTACGGGGTCCCGCCGGTGCGCGTCCGGTTCATCGCCTCGGCCGTGAACGGCAGGCCGACGATGACCATGCCGTGGTGCAGGAGCGGCAGCATCATCGCGAGCAGGGTCGATTCCTGGCCGCCGTGCATCGAACTCGTCGACGTGAATACGCCGGCCGGCTTGCGGTCCAGCGCGCCGTTCAGCCACAGCGAGGCGGTGCCGTCGAGGAAATACTTGAGCGGGGCCGCCATGTTGCCGAAGCGCGTCGGGCTGCCCATCACCAGGCCGTCGCACTCGCGCAGGTCCTCGTGCGTCGCGTAAGGGGCGCCGGACTCGGGAACCGCCGGCTCGGCCTGCAGCGTAACCGGTGCAACGGGTGGCACCGTGCGCACCCGGGCCGTGGCGCCCTCGACCGATTCCACGCCGCGGGCCACGTGGCGCGCAAGCTCCGCGGTGCTGCCGTTGCGCGAGTAATAGAGCACCAGCACTTCGGTCATCGGGGATCAGATCCTCTCGGGCTCACACGGGGCGCGCGGATTCTAGGTCGCCCGTCCTTGACGGTACAGGGTGCAGTTGTTAGGTTGGTTTTTCCAGACCGTCACCTGCCCATGAAATCCCCAGCACGACTGTTCCTGTCGGTAGCGACGACCGCACTGTTCGGCGCCGCGCTGGCGTCGGGCTGCGTCGGCTGGCCGGTGCAGGAGATGAGCAATGCGCGCCAGGCGATCGTAGCGGCGCAGAAAGCCGGCGCAGGCGAGCACGCCCCGGACACGCTGGCCCAGGCCCAGAAGCTGCTGGCCGACGCGAAAGAGAGCGCCAATCACGGCGACTATCGCGCGGCCCGGGACCAGGCGGAGCAGGCTCGCGAGAAGGCGATCGAGGCCCGCAAGGCGGCCGAGGCAGCCAAGGCGCCCAAGCCCGCCACGAGCGGCGGCCCCGACCCGACACCGCAAGCGGGCGCCGAACCGCACCCCTGACCGAATGACCGCGTGGATCGCGCGCCGCTGTCTCGTCGCCGGGCGCGTGCAGGGCGTCTTCTACCGGGCCAGCACCCGGCAGCGCGCCGCGGAACTCGGCGTCGCGGGCCACGCGCGCAATCTCGCGGACGGGCGGGTCGAGGTCCTCGCCTGCGGTGACCCGCAGGCGGTTCGTGCGCTCTGCGACTGGCTGTGGACCGGGTCGCCGGCCTCGCACGTCACGGCGGTCGAGGTCGAGGAGGTCGACGAGGCCGAATTGCGCGCCCGGCCCGAGGGCTTCCGGACCGCCTGAGCCGTCCCGTCAGTGCGCGTAACGCCAGCGCGAGACCAGGCGGTCGATCACGAGGTCCGAGTAGTCGGGCCGACCGAGGCTGCCGTTGTAACGCTGCAGGGCGCGCTGGTAATTGCCGCGCTCGACCCGCAGGTAGTAGCCGAGGATCGTCGTTCCCATGCGCACGTTGTCGCCCACGCGCACCAGCTGTGCGTTGGTCATGCCGAGCTGCGTCGGCCAGAACGGCATGACCTGCATCAGCCCCACGGCCCCGGCCGACGAAACCGCGTAGCGGTCGAAACGGCTCTCGACGTCCATGACGGCGAGCACGAGTTCGGGCGGGATGTCCACGCGCCGCGCTTCGCAGTGGACGTGGTGCAGGATCTGTTCGCGCTCCTCCGTGTCCTTCACGTAGCGGGCGAGCCGTGGCTCCATGTAGGCGAGCCACACGGCCTGCTCGTAGCGGTCCTCGAAGCACGTCGTGGGCTTGATCGCCCCGGCGATGACGCCGCGCAGCTCCGGGTCCATCTGCCGGTCCGCGCGAGCTGCCGTCGCCGGCAACGCGGCGAGCAGCAGGAGCGGCAGCAGTGGCGCGGATCGGCGCATCTTCAGCTCCGCGGGTTGCGGCGCTCCTTCAGGAACTCGACGAGCGAGGCGACCGGCACGTCGCCGGCGCCAGCCCCTGCACGAGGCTTATATTCGAGAACTCCGCGCTCGAGGCCCTTGTCGCCGACGACCACGCGATGCGGGATGCCGAGCAGCTCGTCGTCGGCGAACTTGACGCCGGGACGGGCGTCGCGGTCGTCGTACAGGACCTCGAAGCCGGCCGCCTGCAGCTCGGCGTAGAGGCGCTCGGCGACCTCGCGCACGCGCTCGGACTTCTGCAGGTTGATCGGGATCAGCGACACGTGGAAGGGTGCGATCGGTTCCGGCCAGACGATGCCGCGCTCATCGTTATTCTGTTCGATGGCCGCCGCCACGACGCGCGTCACACCGATGCCATAGCATCCCATGAACATGGTCACGGACTTGCCCTGTTCGTCGAGCACCGTGGCATTCATGGCCTCGCTGTACTTGCGGCCGAGCTGGAAGATGTGGCCGACCTCGATGCCGCGCGCGATCCCGAGCCGGCCGCGACCCGATGGGCTCGGATCCCCCGGCACGACGTTGCGGATGTCCGCCGCCTCGGCCTCGGGGAGGTCGCGGCCCCAGTTGACTCCCGTGAGGTGATGGTCGCGCTCGTTCGCGCCGCACACGAAATCGGCCGCGTTGAGCGCCGCGTGATCGGCGTAGACCTTGAGCTTCAATCCCACCGGTCCGATGAAACCGGCCTCGCAGCCCGCGGCCTCGCGCACCTGCTCCGCCGTGGCCATCTTGAGCGGCGAGAATACCCCGGGCAGCTTCTGCGCCTTCACCGCGTTCAATTCGTGGTCGCCCCTCACGATGAGCGCGACCACGCCACCGTCGCTGCCTTCGACCAGCAGGGTCTTCAGGCAGCGCGAGGCTTCGATGCCGAGGAACGCCGTCAGCTCCGCGATGGTCCGCACGTTCGGGGTGGCTACCCTCGACAGCACGGCGCCCGGCGCAGGGCGCCCGCCCGCCGGTGGCAGCGCCTCGGCCATCTCGAGGTTCGCCGCGTAGTCGTCGCCGTCGGAAAATGCGATGGCGTCTTCCCCGGACTCGGCGAGCACGTGGAATTCCTGCGATGCGCTGCCGCCGATGCTGCCGGTGTCGGC
>DAOMFD010000059.1:0-8417 GCA_035429605.1 Steroidobacteraceae bacterium
TGCACATCATCGAGACGTAGTCGAGCCGGTCCATGTAGCCGATCGACTGGTTGAAGGGCTTCGATTCGGCGAGTTTCTCGGTGCCCCGGTGCAGCAGGCCGACGTGCGGGTCGGCTTTCTGCACGACCTCGCCGTCCATCTCGAGCACGAGCCGCAGCACGCCGTGCGCCGCGGGGTGCTGCGGACCGAAGTTCATGGTGTAGCTGCGGATCTCACCCATGGCGCGGAGCGTCCTTCAGCGCCTCGGCGTAGCGGTTGTCCTCGCGGATCACGCGCGGCACCAGCGTGCGCGGCTCGATCGCCACGGGCTCGTACACCACGCGGGCCCGTGCGGGGTCGTAGCGCACCTCGACGTTGCCGATGAGCGGGAAGTCCTTGCGGAACGGGTGCCCGACGAAGCCGTAGTCGGTGAGGATGCGGCGCAGGTCCGGGTGGCCACGGAACAGGATGCCGTAGAGATCGAAGGCTTCCCGCTCGAACCAGTTGGCCGACGACCACACGTCGACGACGGAATCCACCATCGGCGGCTCGCCGGCGTCGCACCAGGCGCGCAGCCGCAGGCGGCGGTTGTGCGTGACCGACAGCAGGTGGTAGACGACGGCGAAGCGCTTCGCGGCGCCATCCTCCGGGGACAGTCCGGGCGCAGGTGCCTCGCCGACCACCGGCTCCCGGCCGCGGCTGAAACCGGTCGACGTCGCCGATTCCGTGACCCACTCGCCGCCAGCCCAGGCCAGGTAGTCCACGCCGGCCAGGTCGATCAACTGCTCGAACCCGAATTCCGGCTCGTCACGCAGCGCGCGACAGACCTCGAGGAGGCTCGAGGCTTCCACCTCGAACGTGACCTCGCCGCAGCGCGAAGGCACTTGCGTGACCTTCTGCGCGAATCGCTCGGCCACGCGCGTGGCCAGTTGTTCCGTTGTCTCGGTCATGATGGGTCAGCGGGCGATGGTCTGCGTGCGGTGGATCTTCTTCTGCAACTGCAGGAGCCCGTACACCAGGGCTTCGGCCGTGGGCGGGCATCCCGGCACGTACACGTCCACCGGGACGACCCGGTCGCAGCCGCGCACCACGGCGTAGGAGTAGTGGTAGTAACCACCGCCGTTCGCGCAGGAACCCATGGAGACCACCCAGCGCGGCTCCGGCATCTGGTCGTACACCTTGCGCAGCGCCGGGGCCATCTTGTTCACCAGCGTGCCGGCCACGATCATCACGTCGGACTGGCGCGGGCTGGGGCGGAAGATGATGCCGAAGCGATCGAGGTCGTAGCGCGCCGCACCCGCGTGCATCATCTCCACGGCACAGCAGGCCAGGCCGAAGGTCACCGGCCACATCGAGCCGGTGCGGGCCCAGTTCATCACCGCGTCCACGGTCGTGGTGACGAAGCCGCGATCGGGCAGCCCGGAGGGCTCTAGTCCCATTCCAGGGCTCCCTTCTTCCATTCGTAGATGAAGCCCACCACGAGCACCAGCAGGAATACACCCATCGCGGCGAGACCGACCACGCCCACCGAATCGAGCGCGACCGCCCACGGAAACAGGAATGCGATCTCGAGGTCGAAGACGATGAACAGGATCGCGACGAGGTAGTAGCGCACGTCGAACTTCATGCGCGAATCCTCGAACGCCTCGAACCCGCACTCGTACGGGGAGAGCTTCTGGGGATCGGGCTTGCGCGGCCCGAATGCGAATCCGAGCGCCAGGAGCAGCACGCCGAGGCCGCCCGCGACGGCCAGAAAGATCAGGATCGGCAGGTACGCTGCAAGCATCGCGCGGAGGCTCCGGGTCGAGGCCCGACGAGCCCGGAATTTTAGCAGGGTCCGCTGCAGCGCCGTAAGGTCGCGGGAATGAAAAAGGCGAGCCCGTGGCTCGCCTTGCTGTCGTCATGGTGCGGATGGAGAGACTCGAACTCTCACGCCTTACGGCACTACCCCCTCAAGATAGCGTGTCTACCAATTCCACCACATCCGCACGCGCTTGCCTGGTCGCCCCTACTGGCCGGACGGTGCCGGTGCCGGCTGCTGCGCCGGCACCTGCTGAGTCTGCGCGCCCGTTGCATCCGGCGCCGGCGCAGTCGTCGGCGATGCCGGCGCAGGTGCGCTCGTGCTCGCGGGAGGCAACGTGGCCGGTGGCTGACTCGCCGGCACGCCGGTCGCGGGCTGGGTCTGTTCGGTCGCCAGCCGATCCATGACGCTGGTGGGCGCCGTCCCGTGGCTGAACAGGTACGACAGCACGAGGCTCGAGACGAAGAACAGGGTCGCGAGCACCGCCGTGGTGCGCGACAGGAACGAGGCCGAGCCGCGCGAACCGAACACCGTGCCCGACGCACCGGCGCCGAATCCCGCGCCCGCGTCCGCGCCACGGCCGCGCTGCAGCAGCACCAGTCCTACGATCGACACCGCCAGCAGCACGTGTAGCACGACCGCCAGCGTCTGTAACCAGCTCATTTCCGCTCCATATCCGAATGTCAGTCCGCGGCCGCGCAGATCCGCGCGAATTCGTCCGCCTTGAGCGACGCGCCGCCGACCAGGCCGCCGTCGATGTCCGGCATCGCAAAGAGTTCCCGCGCGTTCGACGCCTTGACGCTGCCGCCGTACAGGACCCTCACGGAGGCGGCGATTGTACCATCCAGCGCCGCCACCTTGCCGCGGATCATGCCGTGCACTTCCTGGGCCTGCTCCGGCGACGCCGTCCGTCCCGTGCCGATGGCCCAGACCGGTTCGTAGGCGATGACCGCCCGGTCGAGCGCCGCGACGCCCGTCACGGACAGCACGGCATCGAGTTGCCGCGCAACCACCTGCGCCGTGCGGTCGCCCTCGCGTTCCTCGAGCGTCTCTCCGACGCAGAGCACCGGCACCAGCCCGTGCGACTGCGCCGCCACGAACTTCCGCGCCACGAGCGCGTCGTCCTCGCCGTAGATCTGGCGGCGCTCGGAGTGGCCGACCAGTACGTAGCGACAGCCCACGTCCTTGAGCATGGACGCGGACACTTCGCCGGTGAACGCGCCTTGCGATTCCGCGCACACCGACTGCGCGCCGAGCGCGACGTCCGTGTCCTTGAGCAGCCGCCCGAGCTCCCACAGGTACACGAAGGGCGGGCAGACCATGACCTCGGTTCGCGATTCCGCCTTCTGCAGGTCGAGCAGCGAGCGGACCAGCGCCGCGTTCTCTGCCCTGGAACCGTGCATCTTCCAGTTACCCGCGACCAGCGGCTGACGCATGGGAGACTCCACCCTGAGTGCAGGCGGGGTCCGCTCGCCTGAGGAGCGGCTGCCCGCGAAAGGCGCGCGATCTTAGCGGCGGGTCCGCAGGAATGCAATTCGCAGGGGCCGCGTCACACGGCCTGCTTCACGACCCCGGCGAGGTCGTTCGCGTAGCGCGTGACGACGGCCTCTTCCCGGCCCTCCACCATCACCCGGATCAGCGGTTCCGTTCCCGACGCGCGCAGCACGACACGACCCGAGCCACCGAGGGCCGATTCCACGCGCCTGACGGCGGCCTGGATCGCCGGGGACTGGCTCGGGTCCACCCGTTCCTTGACCCTGACGTTGACCATCACCTGCGGGAAGCGCTGCATGCCGGAAGCCAGCTCGGCCAGCGGCCGTCCGGTGCGCTTCATGACGGCCAGCACCTGCAGCGCGCTCACGAGGCCGTCGCCCGTGGTCGTCCGGTCGAGGCACAACAGGTGACCCGATGTCTCGCCGCCGAGCACACCGCCTTTGTCGCGCAGCATCGCCAGCACGTAGCGATCGCCCACCGGCGCCCGCAGGAACTCGATGCCCTGCTCCTTGAGCGCAAGTTCCAGGCCGAGGTTGCTCATCACCGTCCCGACCACGGGCCCGGTGAGTTCGCCCTGCGCGCGGCGATCGCGCGCGATCACGTACATCAGCTGGTCGCCGTCCACGAGCCGCCCCAGGTGATCGACCATCACCAGCCGGTCGCCGTCGCCGTCGAGCGCGATGCCCACGTCGGCGCCGACCCCGGCGACCGTGAGCTGCAGCAGCTCGGGCGCCGTCGATCCGCAGCGCAGGTTGATGTTGCGGCCATTCGGCGAGCAGCCGATCGGGATGATCTCGGCCCCGAGGTCCGCGAGCACGCGCGGCGCCACCTTGTAGGCAGCCCCGTTGGCGCAGTCGATAACGATCTTGAGGCCGGCCAGGTCCATGCCCTTCGGCAGCGTCGAGGCGCAGAACTCCTGGTAGACGACGCGCGAGCGATCCACGCGTGCGGCCTTGCCGAGGGCCATCGACTCCCGCGTCAGCGGCGGCTCCTGCATGCAGGCCTCGATGCGCTCCTCGAGTTCGTCCGACAGCTTGCCGCCCGACGCGTCGAAGAACTTGATGCCGTTGTCTTCGTACGGATTGTGCGAGGCCGAAATGACCACGCCGAAGCTGCGATGGAAGCGCTGGGTCAGGTAGGCGATGGCCGGGGTCGGCAGCGGACCGATGAGGTCCACGTTGACGCCCGCCGCGACGAACCCGGCCTCGAGAGCCGCCTCGAACATGTAGCCCGACAGGCGCGTGTCCTTGCCGACGAGCGCGCTGCCCCCTTCCGGGGCGAGGACCCGCGCCGCAGCGCTGGCCAGCCTCAGCGCGAAATCCACCGTCATCGGGTCGTGGCCGACCCGGCCGCGCACGCCGTCCGTGCCGAAGTACCGTCTGCCCATCGTCACGCGTCTCCTGTCGTCGCGCGCCTGAGCGCACACGCAACCCGGACCGCATCGACCGTCGCCGCGACGTCGTGGGCCCGGATGATGGCCGCCCCGTTCGCCACCGCCAGGGCGGCGAAGGCGATGCTGCCGGCCAGCCGTTCGCCGGGCGGTCGGCCGGTGATGATACCGACCAGCGACTTGCGCGACACGCCGACCAGCACCGGCGGCCCGTCGCCCGAGAGCTCCGCAAGCCGCGCGAGCAGCGCAAGGTTGTGCGCCGGAGTCTTGCCGAAGCCGATGCCCGGGTCCACGCAGATCCGCTCGTGCGGGATGCCGGCACGCTCGCAGGCCGCGGTCCGCGCCCGCAGGAACTCGCGCACCTCGGCGACGACGTCGTCGTAGCGCGGCGCCTCCTGCATGGATCGAGGTTCCCCCTGCATGTGCATCAGGCACACGGCCGCACGCCCGGCGGCGACGGCCTCGAGCGCGCCCGGCATCTTGAGCGCGCGCACGTCGTTGACCAGGACCGCGCCGGCCTCGATGGCGGCTTGCATGACCGCGGGCTTGCTCGTGTCCACCGATATCGGCACGCGAACCCTTCCGGCGAGACGCTCGATCACGGGCACGACGCGGCGGATCTCCTCGTCCGCACTGACCGGCGCGGCACCGGGCCGCGTCGATTCGCCACCGACGTCGATGATCGCGGCGCCCTCCTCGACCATCTTCTCGCCGTGGGCCACGGCGCCCTCCACGCCGGCGTGAATCCCGCCGTCGGAGAAGGAATCGGGAGTCACGTTCAGGACGCCCATGACCACGGGCTCGTCGAGGGGCAGGACCCGGTCCGGGAGCACCAGTTTCATCGGGATTTCGCGGCGCCGCAAACGAAGCGCCCGGCGTGGGCCGGGCGCTCACGCGTCCTGTCAGTGCTGCGGTGCGGGCCGGCCGGTCGGCGCCTCGCCATCGCGCCGTTCCCGGGGCTTCGCCCCGGCGCTCGGCGTGTCGCGATCCTCCCAGCCGTCGGGCGGCTGCGGCTCGCGGCCCGCCATGATGTCGCGGATCTGCGACTCGTCGATGGTCTCGTACTTGATCAGCGCGTCCGCCATGCGGTGCAGCTTCTCGAGGTCGCGCTCGAGGATCTCACGGGCCCTGCGGTAATTGCCGTCGATGACGCGCCGCACTTCCTCGTCGATCGCGTGCGCCGTGACGTCCGACACCTGCTTGTGCTGGGTGACCGAGCGGCCGAGGAACACTTCGGCGTCCTCTTCGGTGTAGGTCAGCGGGCCGAGCTTGTCCGACAGGCCCCACTTGGTGACCATGTTGCGGGCGATCTCGGTCGCCCGCTCGATGTCGTTCGACGCTCCGGTCGTGACCGAATCGGAACCGAAGATCAGCTCCTCCGCCACGCGACCGCCGAACAGCGTCGCGATGCGGCTTTCGAGCTGGCGCTTGCTCGTGCTGTAGCGATCCGCCTCCGGCAGGAACATCGTGACGCCGAGCGCACGGCCGCGCGGGATGATCGTCACCTTGTAGACCGGGTCGTGGTCGGGGACGTTCAGGCCCACGATCGCGTGGCCGGCCTCGTGGTAGGCGGTGAGCTTCTTCTCCTTCTCGTCCATCACCATGGACTTGCGCTCGGCGCCCATCATGATCTTGTCCTTGGCGCGCTCGAACTCGTCCATCGTCACGGTGCGACGATTCGCCCGCGCGGCGAACAGCGCCGCCTCGTTGACGAGGTTGGCGAAGTCTGCGCCTGAGAACCCCGGCGTGCCGCGCGCGATGACGGAAGGCTTCACGTCCTCGGCCAGCGGGAGCTTGCGCATGTGGACCTTCAGGATCTGCTCGCGGCCCCGCACGTCGGGCAGCGGCACGACCACCTGGCGGTCGAACCGTCCCGGGCGCAGCAGCGCCGGGTCGAGCACGTCCGGGCGGTTGGTGGCCGCGATGACGATCACGCCCTCGCTGCCCTCGAAGCCGTCCATCTCGACGAGCAGCTGGTTCAGCGTCTGCTCGCGCTCGTCGTGGCCGCCGCCGAGGCCGGCGCCGCGATGACGGCCGACCGCGTCGATCTCGTCGATGAAGATGATGCACGGCGCGTGCTTCTTCGCCTGCTCGAACATGTCGCGCACGCGCGAGGCGCCGACGCCGACGAACATCTCGACGAAGTCAGAGCCCGAGATCGTGAAGAAGGGTACCTTGGCCTCGCCGGCGATCGCCTTGGCGAGCAGGGTCTTGCCCGTGCCGGGCGAGCCCACCATCAGCACGCCGCGCGGGATCTTGCCGCCGAGCTTCTGGAACTTGGCCGGATCCTTGAGGAAATCGACGATCTCGCCGACTTCTTCCTTGGCCTCGTCGACGCCGGCGACGTCGGCGAAGGTGACGGTCACCTGGTCTTCATTCAGGAGCCGCGCGCGGCTCTTGCCGAACGACATGGCCCCCCGCCCTCCGGCCCCGCCCTGCATCTGGCGCATGAAGTACACCCAGACGCCGATCAGCAGCAGGATCGGGAACGACGAGATGAACAGCTGCATCAGGAACGACTGGCGCTCCGGGGGCGCGGCGCTGAAGGTCACGCCGTGGTCCTGCAGCGTGCCGATGAGCGCGGAATTGTCCGTTTCCGGGTTGTAGACCACGAAGCGCTCGCCGCCGGTGCGCACGCCGCTGATGCGGTCGCCGCTGAAGGTGACCTGGGCGACGGTCCCGTCCTTCACGTGGGTGAGGAACGTGGAGTACGGCATCTCCTGCACGTCCCTGGAACGCGAGCTGAAATTGCTCACGACGGTCGCCAGCACGACCGCGATGACGATCCACAGGACGATGTTTTTTGCCAGATCGTTCAATGCCTTGACCTCGAGCCAGCCGGCGCGGATGCGGGCTGGGAATGGCGACGGGGCGCCCGGATGACACTACACGATTCGATACCCGCGTGCCAGAACGTAGACCTCGGCGCTGCGGGCCCGGGACGCCTTCGGCTTGCGCAGCTTCACGGATTCGAATTCCCGCCGCAGGCGCGCGATCAGCGGCTGGAACTCCCGGCCCTGGAACACCTTCATCAGCAGGTCACCACCCGGGCGCAACTCGCGGGCCGCGAAATCGACCGCGAGGTCCACGAGTTGCATCGAGCGGTCGTGGTCCACGTCCGCGATGCCCATCATGTTGGGGGCCATGTCGGACATTACAAGATCGACCTTCTGGCCGCCGAGCGTCCCTTGGAGCCGGCCCAGCACCGCCTCGTCCGTGAAGTCGCCCTGGATGAACTCCACCCCCGGAATCGCCGGCATCTCGAGGACATCGAGCGCGATCACGCGCCCCTTGCCGGCCAGTATCCTGGCCGCGAACTGGCTCCAGCCCCCCGGCGCCGCCCCCAGGTCGACCACGACCATCCCGGGACGCAGGAGCCGGTCGGTGCGCTGGATCTCCTCGAGCTTGAACGCCGCCCTGGAGCGCCAGCCCTCGTCGTGCGCGCGCTTCACATAAGGATCGGCGGCGTGCTCGGCGAGCCAGCGGGCGGAACTCTTGGTGCGCTTGGGCATCGGGTTGCGGATTGCGATCAAATCAATGGTTGCCGCAGGGGATGGCCGAGAGTCCGGCGCGCTCGCCGAAGTCCTCATACACTATCCTCCTGATGTCACTCACCGAAGCCCAGCGCAAGCACCTGCGACGACTTGGACACGATCGCAATCCGATCGTTCTGGTCGGTCAGGCCGGCATCGGGCCGAACCTGGTCGCGGAACTGGATCGGGCCCTGCACGACCACGAGCTCGTCAAGGTGCG
>DAOMFD010000059.1:8517-10607 GCA_035429605.1 Steroidobacteraceae bacterium
ACCTGGTCGCGGAACTGGATCGGGCCCTGCACGACCACGAGCTCGTCAAGGTGCGTGCCCGCGTCGGGGACCGCAGCGAGCGCGACGCCATTCTTGGCGAGCTGGCGCGCGCGACGCGCTCGGAGCTCGTGCAGAGGATCGGCCACGTGGCGCTGTATTACCGCCGCAATCCGGAAAAGCCGGGAATCCTGCTCCCCGACTGAGGCTGCGGCCACCGAAGAAATTCGGAATTCGGTGCCAGGCACCGAATTTCCGCGCCTGCGCCGTCCGGGACTCAGACGTAGCGGACCGTCACGATCTCGAACGCCCGGGTGCCCCCTGGCACGGCCACGTCGACGACGTCACCCACGTTCTTGCCGACCAGTGCCCGCGCGATCGGCGAGGTGATCGAGATCATCCCGTGCCGGACGTCGGCCTCGGGCTCGCCGACGATCTGGAACACGACCTCCGATCCGTTCTCCTGGTCCTCGAGGTGCACGGTCGCTCCGAACACGACCTTGCCTCCCTGCGGCAGGTGCGAGACGTCGATGATCTGGCAGTGGGACAGGTCGTGCTCGATGTGCTTGATGCGGCCTTCGATGAATCCCTGCTGCTCGCGCGCGGCGTGATATTCCGCGTTCTCGCTCAAGTCGCCATGGGCCCGCGCCTCCGCGATCGCCTGGATCACTCGCGGCCGGTCCTCGGTCTTGAGCCGGCGCAGTTCCACACGGAGCTTCTCAGCACCCTTCAATGTCAGAGGCTTACGAGTCATACCCGAACCTCTTTGTGAAGATCCTGGAGGCGGTTGACCTCGACCTCCTGGAGGTGGTCGATGGCTTCGCAGGTCGCCAGCGCCCCGGAGAGCGTCGTGTAGTACGTGACCCGGCGCGCGACGGCCTCGCGGCGGATCGAGTTCGACTCGTGCACGGCCCGCTTGCCTTCGGTCGTGTTGACGATCAGGTGAATCTCGTCGTTCTTGATCATGTCGACGATGTGCGGCCGCCCTTCGCGGACCTTGTTGGCGGACCGGCAGCGCACCCCCGCCTGCTCGAGCGCCGCGGCGGTGCCACGCGTGGCGACGATCTCGAAGCCGCGCTCGATGAGCGCGCGTGCGAGGGTGATTGCGCCCGGCTTGTCGCGCTCGCGCACGCTGATCAGGCACACGCCGCGGGTCGGGATGGTCACGCCCGACGCCGTCTGCGCCTTCGCGTAGGCCTCGCCGAAGCTGCGTCCCGTGCCCATCACCTCGCCCGTGGACTTCATCTCGGGCCCGAGGATCGGGTCGGAGTCCGGGAATTTTCCGAAGGGGAACACCGCCTCCTTCACCGAGTAGTACTCGGGCACGCGCTCGCGCGTGAGGTCGAGTTCGGCGAGCGTCCTGCCCGTCATCACGCGGGCGCCGACCTTGGCGAGCGGCACGCCGGTCGCCTTCGAGACGAACGGCGCCGTGCGTGAGGCCCGCGGATTCACTTCCAGGACGTACACGGTCCCGTTCTGGATGGCGAACTGCACGTTCATGAGCCCGATCACGTTCAGCGCCAGCGCCATGCGCCGCGTCTGGTCGCGGATCTCCTCCTGGAGCTCCGGGCTCAGGCTGTTCGGGGGCAGCGAGCAGCCGGAGTCGCCCGAGTGCACGCCGGCCTGCTCGACGTGCTCCATGATGCCGCCGATGTAGACGTTCTTGCCGTCGCAGACCGCGTCCACGTCGACCTCGATGGCGAGGTCGAGGAAGCGGTCGAGCAGCACTGGGCTGTCGTTGGACACCTGCACCGCGGTCGTCATGTATCCGCGCAGGTCGTCCTCGGAGAACACCACTTCCATGGCGCGACCGCCGAGCACGTAGGAGGGCCGCACGACCAGCGGGAAGCCGACGTCGCGCGCATGCAGGATCGCCTCTTCTTCCGTGCGGGCCGTGCGATTGGGCGGCTGGCGCAGCTGCAGCCGGTCCACCAGCTTCTGGAAGCGCTCGCGGTCCTCCGCGATGTCGATCGAGTCCGGGCTCGTGCCGATGATCGGCACGCCGGCCGCGTCGAGCGGCTTGGCCAGCTTGAGCGGCGTCTGGCCGCCGTACTGCACGATCACGCCGAACGGCTGCTCGACGTGCAGGATCT
>DAOMFD010000060.1:0-6005 GCA_035429605.1 Steroidobacteraceae bacterium
ATCCGCCTCGACATCGAGAACCGGCGCGAGGAGATCGAGGTCACGAAGCTGGTCGGCGGCAGCGATGCGTTCGTGCGCCGGCCGTTCCTCTATAACGGCGTCTGGTACGGGCTCGGCGGCGGCGCCGTGGCGTGGTCAATCGTGGCGGTCGTCATCCTCGTGCTGGCCGAACCGGTGCGGCGCATCGCCGGCCTGTACGGCAGCGGTTATGCCCTGCATGGGCTCGATGCCACCGCGAGCCTGGCGCTGGTGCTGGGCGGTGTCCTGCTCGGCTGGCTCGGCTCGTTCATCGTCTCGACGCGCGAGCTGCGCGGCATCGAGCCGCGGTAGGCGGCCGCCGTGCCGCGGGCTTCGGGCCTGCCCGGCGGTCCGCTTATAACCGTTTGTTTCTTATCAGGATATCTGGCCATAAGCGCCGGCTTGGTCGCTGAACTTCCCGGCTATTTAGCACTCTAAAACCGAGACTGCTAATATCTTTGGCCGTGACTGGGGAGAGCCCGAAACCAACATGACCGCCAACGCACTTGTCCGTCGTAGTCCTGCCGAGCTGGCACTGTCCGGCCCGATCGGGAGCCTGGACGCGTACTTCGACGCGATCGGCCGCATCCCGGTGCTGAGCCGCGAGGAGGAGACGGCGCTCGCCATCCGTTATCGCAGCGAGAACGACCTCGAGGCGGCGCGCCAGCTGGTGCTGTCGCACCTGCGGTTCGTCGTGCACATCGCCCGCGGCTACCTCGGCTACGGCCTGCCGATGGGCGACCTCGTGCAGGAAGGCAACGTGGGCCTGATGAAGGCCGTGAAGCGCTTCGACCCGACGGTCGGCGTGCGCCTCGTCTCGTTCGCCGTGCACTGGATCCGCGCGGAGATCCACGAATACGTGCTGCGCAACTGGCGCCTCGTGAAGGTCGCCACGACCAAGGCGCAGCGGAAGCTCTTCTTCAACCTGCGCAAGTACAAGCGGAACCTCGGCTGGCTCACCACCGAGGAGACGGCGACCGTGGCCCGCGAGCTCGGCGTCAGCACGAGCGAGGTCTCCGAGATGGAGCGCCGGCTCGCTTCGCGCGACCTCTCTTATGACCCCGCACCCGATGCCGACGAGGAAGAGGAGTCGTGGTCTCCGGCCGCGTACCTGCCGGCGCCCGATGCCGACCCCGCACTCGCGGTCGAACACGCGGAGTGGGACGACGACGTGAGCGACAAGGTCGCAGCCGCGATGTCGCAGCTCGATGAGCGCAGCCAGGCGATCCTGCGCGCGCGCTGGATGAGCGAGTCGAAGGCGACGCTGCACGACCTCGCCGACCAGTACGGCGTGTCGGCGGAGCGCATCCGCCAGATCGAGGCGAACGCGATCAAGAAGCTGCGCAAGCTCGTCGCCGAAGAATAGGAATAGGAAATAGGGGACATTCTCCTATTTCCGCCGTCGGAAATAGGAGGGAAATAGGAGAATGTCCCCTATTTCCCTATTTCCTGATCAGCCCTGCTTGGCCTGGTTGAGCGTGTCCTGCGTCACCGGGACGATCGTGATCTCGACGCGGCGGTTCTCGGCACGGCCCTGCTCGGTGTCGTTCGACGCGATCGGGTAATCCGGGCCCGCGCCGATCGTCACCAGCCGCGCCGCCGGCACGCCGCGACCCACGAGGTACGCCTTCACGCTGTCGGCACGCTGCGTCGACAGGTTCATGTTGTAGGCCTTGGTGCCGATGCTGTCGGTGTGGCCCGCGATCTGGATCACCGTCTGGTTGTACTCGGTGAGGGTCTGGGCCAGCTTGTCGAGCACCGGGTCGAACTGCGGGTTCAGCTTGGCGCTGTCGAAGGCGAACGTGACGTTGCCCGGCATGCTGAGCGTCAGGTTGTCGCCCATGCGCACGACCTCGACGCCGGTCCCGGCCATCTGCTGACGCAGCTTTGCTTCCTGCTTGTCCTGGTAGTTACCGACGAGGCCGCCGGCGATCGCGCCCACGCCGGCCCCGATCAGCGCGCCCTTCCAGCCGCCGCCCACGAGCAGCCCGACCGCGGCACCGCCCACCGCACCGATCGCGGTGCCCTGCCGGGTCTTCTGCTTCTCCGGGTTGCTCGCGAAGTCCTGCATGGACTCGCACCCGGAAAGTACGACCGTGACCGCGACCACCGACAGGAGTGCTGCTTTGCTGCGCATTGCCATGGACATGCTCCGAAGCTGGCCGGGACGCGCGCCCCGGCATCTGGTTGAGAGGGATCTGCCGTCATGATGTCGCGATGCGGGTCGGGTGGCAACGGCTCCGCGCGGCGCGCAGCCGGACGCCTGCAATTCCGTGGGTCCCGCCCGGCCTTTCGGCAAATGTCGAATGTGCCCCGGGCCGGGACCACGTAAAATCGCGCGCCATGTGCACGCCGACGGGCGCCCGGGCCATGCAGGGCGACGGGTTCGGCGGCATCGCTTGCCGACAAACCACAGCGCAAACCTGCCGGGAGGCCACATGGCCACGCCGCTTTCCGCACCCCGCGAGAAGAAGTCCTCGCGAGCCCTGAACCCGATGGACCTCTTCGACGTCCGTGGCCTGCTGAGCGAAGAGGAGCAGATGGTGCAGGACTCCGTCGCCCGCCTCGTCGACGAGCGGGTCCTGCCGATCATCCGCGAGCACTTCGAGAACCACACGTTCCCGCGCGAGCTGGTGGGGGAACTCGCTGGACTCGGACTGCTCGGCAGCTCGCTCGAGGGTTACGGCTGCGCCGGCATGAACGCGGTGAGTTATGGCCTGATCTGCCAGGAACTCGAGCGCGGCGACTCGGGCCTGCGCAGCTTCGTGTCCGTGCAGTCGAGCCTCTGCATGTACCCGATTCACGCCTACGGCAGCGAGGAACAGAAGCAGAAGTACCTGCCGCGCATGGCGCGCGGCGAGATCCTCGGCTGCTTCGGGCTCACCGAGCCGCACGGCGGCTCGGACCCCGCCAACATGAAGACGCACGCGAAGCGCCGCGGCCGCGACTGGGTGCTGAACGGCGCGAAGATGTGGATCACCAATTCGCCGATCGCGGACCTGTTCGTGATCTGGGCGAAGACCGAGGAAGGCATCCGCGGCTTCCTGGTCGAGAAAGGAACGAAGGGTCTCACCGCTCCCGAAATCGAAAAGAAGTTCTCGCTGCGCGCCTCGATCACCGGCGCGATCTTCCTCGAGGACGTCGTGGTCCCGGAGGAGAACATGCTCCCCGGCAGCACCGTCGGCATCAAGGCGCCGCTCTCGTGCCTCACGCAGGCGCGCTACGGCATCACCTGGGGCGTGATCGGCGCGGCGCAGGCCTGCCTCGCGCAGGTGCTCGACTACTCGCAGACCCGCATCCTGTTCGGCCGGCCGCTCGCCGCGACGCAGACGATCCAGATCCGCCTCGCGGAGATGGCGCGCAGGATCACCACGGCCCAGCTCCTGTCATTGCAGCTCGGCAGGCTCAAGGACGCGGGCACGATGAGTCCGTCGCACGTCTCGCTCGCCAAGTGGAACAACTGCCGCATCGCGCTCGACGTGGCACGTGATGCACGCGACATCCTCGGCGGTGCCGGCATCAGCGCGGAGTACGTGCCGATCCGCCACGCGCTCAACCTCGAGAGCGTGATCACCTACGAAGGCACCGAGACGATCCACCAGCTCACGATCGGCCGCGAGCTCACGGGCATCAACGCGTTCTGAAGGCCGCCTGTCGGTTTCCTTTACGGATCGCCGCGGTTCCGGCCCGGCGTGCGCCGGTGAGGCACGCGTGCCCGACCCTAACCCATTGATTCCCGGGCACCACGCGGCGCGTGGCACGTACATTGCTTGGTTTTCATCGTCCTCGTGTGGTGGGTGATGGGAAGGACGAAGGCGCTGGGTGAGGGAAGAGTTTCCGCTGGGGGATTCGGGAACGGGAAACTCGTGACACGGAGAGTCCTGCGAAGGTCCGGAGGCGCAGGGCGCGAACAAGAAGCAGAGTGACAACAAATCGAATCAGCGCTCCACGGTAGACACGGAACCCCGCTTCGGCGGGGTTTTTTTTCGCGTCAGCCGCCCGGCGCGCAAGTCCCCCGCCGCGCCGATCTCACACGTCCATCACGGCGTCGGTCGTCACCCAGCCGCCGCTCACGTTCGCGGGGAGCATCTGCCCGACGTCCTCGCCGACTTCCCGGTCGATCAACGCGTTCAACTTGGCATTCATCGTCTCGAGCAGTTCCCGGGACCTGTCGCGATCCAGCGCGAGGTTGTCTCGCTGCAGCGGGTCGCGCTCGAGATCGAACAGTTCCACGTCGTTCAGCTTGAACAGCGCTTCGATCGATGCCGGGCGATTGTGCTGGCGCGGCGAGAAGTAGCGGGTCAACTGGTAGCGACCGTCGAAGACGCTGCGGATCGCGCCGCGCTTGTTCAGGTCCGGCCGCAGCGTGCCCGCCTTGACGGCTTCCTGCAGCTTCGCCTTCCCGTCGGGCTGCTGCATGACCGCCACCACCTTCTGCATGAAGTCACCGTCGATGTAGGCGAACATGTTGTAACAGAACAGGGCACCGTCCCTGGCCGAGGTGTAGGAGGCCGTTTCCGGCGCGGCCAGGAGCACGGAGAAGTCCCTGCCGGGAAGATGTTTCGCTACCGCCGCCTTCTTCGCGGGCGTGGCATCTGTCAGGCCCAGCAGCGTCGGCGCGATGTCGAGGTGTGAGGTCACGGCCCTGCAACGCCGTCCGCCGGGATACGCCGGATGCGCGACGATCAGCGGCACGTTGTTCTGTTCGCGGTATGCCGTGGCACCTTTGGCGTGCAGCCGGTGCGCACCGTCGAGATCGCCATGGTCGGCGGTCAGGATCACGATGGTGCGTGAGGCGAGACCGAGCGCGTCCAGCTCGTCCAGCAGCGCGGCGATCTGCCGATCGACGTCCCGCAGGCAATTCAGGTAGTAGTTGTGCCGCCGGCGCCAGCGCCAGTCCTCGTTCGGTATGTGGCCGGTCAGCCCGTCATGCGATTTCAGGTAATCGGTGTGCGCGGCGGGGCGGCCTGGGGCGTCGAGCCGCTCGCCGTACGTAGCCGGGAGGTCGAACGTCCATTGCCTGCCGTATGAGGTGTTGGCTGGCTCGGGGCGGATGTGCGAGAGGATGTTGCGCGCCTGGACCGGCTCGCCGGGGCGGTCCGTGTTGAGGTACATGACGTCGTGGGGGTTAACGAGGTTGACCGCGAGGAACCACGGCTTGCCCTGCGTCGCGAGTTCCGCTCCCTTCCCGCGCAGCCAGCTCACGCCCATCGCGGAAATGATGCCGTCGTGCAGGTATCCGCCCTGGTCGTGGGCGATGATGTCGCCCACCCCTACGTAGTCCGAGAAGCCGTATTCCTCCATCTCCCGGGTGAAGATCTTCGTGGGCGCTCCGAGCTCGTTGACCGTCTCGAATTCCTTGGTGAGGTGCCACTTGCCCTTGTAGGCCGTGTAGTAGCCCGCTTCCCGCAGGAGGTCGCCGACGGTGGGGATGTCGGTCGACATGCTCGAGATCCACGGGAAGTTCGTGTTGTCGAACATCCTCGTGTGCTGCATGTGCTGCCCGGTGTAGAGCACGGAGCGCGAGGGCGTGCACACGCAGGAGTTGATGTGGTGGTTCTCGAAGAAAGTGCCCCGCTGCGCGAGGCGCTCGTGCGCCGGCAAGCGGTAGTCGCCTGGCAGTTCGCCGGGCCGGAACAGGCGTTCCTGGTCCGTCAGGATGAAGAGGATGTTGTACGGGCTGCCGGCGGGCCCGGGCGCCGCACCGGGCTGCGGGTCATTCGCCGTCGCCGCTGCAGCGGAACCCGCGGCAGCGCCGAGCGTCGTCGCGACGGCGCCGGCCCCGATGGCCTTGAGCAGATCCCTGCGCGTGATGTCGACTCCGCCCCGCTGTTCGCCGTTCATGGATCGCGCCTCGGTGCCCGGGCAAATGAGGCCGAAGCATCGGGGATCGATGCGAGGATCACAAGCCGGGCCGCCGAATGGCTCGTCCGCCCGGCCCATTCGGGGACCGCCGAGGCCGCTACCGGCCATGCCGCAGGGATGTG
>DAOMFD010000060.1:6105-10606 GCA_035429605.1 Steroidobacteraceae bacterium
GATGGCGTCAGGTTTCTTTTCCGATGTTCCGGACATGAAACTCGTCTGCGACGGAGTTCGCTGCGCCGGATCTCACGTCATCTATCTGTGGACTTTCACGGGGCACGCAGCCAGGACCTGGAACGTCATCAGCGTGCACGGCTGGGAAGAATGGGATGTCGGCGGCGATTTGCAGGTAAAGGCTTCTCGCGGTTGGTACGACTCCGACGACTACGCACGGCAGGTGGATGGAGCAACCGCCTGACCGTCTGCATCGGGTCGCGTTCACGTCGAATCGGCATCGCCTCGACGTCGCATCGCGGTCGCGCGACGAGTGACGCGAGGCGGCGCGCAACGCCGCCTACTGGACTCCGGCGAGACTTGAACGCACAATGCGGCCGCGCGCTTGGCCTCAACGTGCGCGATCGCTCCGCCGCGCTGTCCTCACCCCTATTCGGGTTAAGTCCAACGGCGCGGCGGGGCGATGTCTCCCCGCGGACCCCGGATTCCGGTGCCGGGCACGGCCAATCACGGACACGGCCAACGATGACGCAAGGCGCCGACCTACCCCAGATCATCGCGCATCGCGGCAATGCGGCGGAGTTCCCGGAGAACACCCTGCAGGCACTCGCGTCCGCGGTGGAACTCGGCGTGAAGCACCTCGAGTTCGACGTGCAGCTGACGTCCGACCGCGTGCCGGTCGTGCTGCACGACTCGGATCTCGAGCGGGTCGGCGATGTGTCCGAAGTCGTGCACGACATGACCTGGGCGCAGCTCTCCGAGACGCCGGTCGGCGAGTTCAAGCGCTTCGGCAGCCGGTTCGCCTATACCTACCCGCCGTCGCTCGCGGAGGTCGTGCACGCGCTCGCCGGATGGGAAGGCGTGACCGCGTTCGTCGAGATCAAGCGGGCGAGCCTGCGACGCTTCGGCCGCGAGGCGGTGTTGCGCCAGGTCGCGCAGGTGCTGAAGCCGGTGCTCGACCGCTGCGTGGTCATCTCATTCGACCTGCCCAGCGTCCAGGTCATGCGCCGCATGACGGGCGCGCGGATCGGCTGGGTGATCTCGAGCTACGGCGACGACACGCTGGCCGAAGCGACGCGAACTGCGCCGGACTTCCTGTTCGCCAACCTCGAGCGCCTGCCGCAGGGGCTGCAGGCACTGTGGCCCGGGCCGTGGCAGTGGGCGATCTACGAGGTCCGTGACATCCGGACCGCGCTCGACTGCCAGGCGCTCGGCGCCGCCTTCGTCGAATCGATGGCAGTGCGCGGCCTCGGCCTCGCCTTCGAGGAGTATCGCCGGCAGTGGTGAGTGCGCCGACGCCGGGGCTGATCCTGGCGCTCGACCAGGGCGGTCACGGTAGCCGCGCCGTGCTGTTCGACGAGACGGGCAGCGAGCTCACCGAGGCGCACGCGCCGGTCGCCACCCGTCACGGCGAAAACGGCTGGGTCGAGCAGGATCCGCTCGAACTGCTCCGCTCCCTGCATGTCGCAGCGCGGGACGCTTGTGATTCACCCGCCGCGACCGGCCGCCCGGTGATCGCGGCCGGCCTTGCCACGCAACGCTCGACGATCGTCTGCTGGGAGCGATCCACCGGACGCGCGCTGACCGATGCAATCTCGTGGCAGGATCGCCGCAACGCGGCGTGGCTCGAGCAGCTGCGTCCCGTCGAGCCGGAGATTCGCAGGCTAACGGGGCTGGTGCTCTCCGCGCATTACGGCGCGAGCAAGCTCCGCTGGTGCCTCGACCACGTCCCGGGCGTGCAGCTCGCCGCGCGACGCGGCGACCTGGCATTCGGACCGCTGGCGAGCTTCCTGCTCGCGCGCCTGCTCGACGAGCGGCCGTCGGTCGCCGATCCGGCGAACGCGTCGCGCACCCTGCTCTACGATCCCACGCGGCTGGACTGGTCACCGCCATTGCTCGACACGTTCGGCATCGACCGAAGCTGCCTCCCCGCCTGCGTGCCGACGCGCCACGCGTACGGTCGCATGCGCGTCGGCGCCCGGCACATTCCGCTCACGGCGTGCACCGGCGACCAGTCCGCGGCCGCGCTCGCATTCGGCGCGCCGAGCCAGTCCGTTGCGCTCGTCAATGCCGGCACGGGCGCCTTCGTCCAGCGCGCCGTCCCGGCCGGAGCCGTGCTGCCGGATGGCCTGCTGTGCAGCGTGCTGCGCTCCGACGGCGTGCACGCCACGTTCAGTCACGAAGGCACGGTCAATGGCGCGGGCAGCGCGGTCGAGTGGCTGGGCAGTCGCATCGCACTCGACGTGAGACGCGCCATCGCGGTGCTGGATGTCGGGCCGTCGGATCGGGTGCCGCTCTTCATGAACGGCGTGGGCGGGCTCGGCTCGCCCTACTGGAAGGCCAACTTCCCGGTGGAGTTCGTCGGCGAGGGAAGCGACGCGATGAAGCTCGCGGCGGTCGTCGAGAGCATCGCATTCCTGCTGTGCGCCAACCTCGAGACCATGCGCCGCAGCGCGCCGCTCGACGGCATACGGATCTCCGGCGGCCTCGCCAGCTCCGACTACCTGTGCCAGTCGCTCGCCGACGCGAGCCGCCTGCCGGTCGACCGCCATGCCTTGCGCGAGGCGACCGCGCGAGGCGTCGCATTCCTCGCCGCCGGGGAACCGGCCGGCTGGCATGCGCCACCACTCGAACGCGCATTCGTCCCACGGCGGAATGACCCGCTCGCCGCACGCCACGCAGCCTGGCTCGGCGAGATGGCGCGGCGCGGGGCGTGATCAGCCCCCCGCGAGTGCGGCGTACACCTCGCGCTCGATCCACGTGCCGCCCCGACGACCGTCGTAGTAGCCGCAATGGCCGCCGAATCTCGTGCGGGTCACCGTGAGTGCCGCGGGACGCGCGATGCGATCGAAGTCCTCGACGGGAATGATCGGGTCGTCCGCCGCCGTGATGATCCGGGTCGGATGCACGATGCTGTCGAGAGCCTCGCCGACGATCGCGTAACCCTTGAGGTAGGCCTCGAGCGTCGGATACCCGCCGTACTTGCACGCGAGGTGGTCCGTCATTTCAGTGAGCGTCTTCATGGCCCGCACGTCGGAGAGGTCGTAGAGTTCGGGCCACGCGGACTGCTTCAGGCGCAGCGAGCCGCGCCACTTCCAGACGAAATAGCGCCGGTAGACGGGCCAGCCCAGTTCCAGGCGCCACAGCGTGTGCTCCGGGTCCACGACCGGGCTTACGGCGATCACGCGCTCGAGCTCGATGCCGGCCGCCCGGGCCCGGGCCGCGACGCGCAGGAAGAAATTGCCACCCAGCGAGAACCCGACCAGGTTCACGCCCCGCCCGCGATTGGTGTCCTGGATGCGCCGCACGGCGCCCACGACTTCCTTGATCCTGCAGGAGTGAAAGATCTCGGGGTTCAGGTGGTGGCTGCCGCCGTGATCGCGGAGGTTCAGCCGCACGACGTCGAAGCCGCGGTCCAGCAGGTACTGCCCGAGCGACAGGATGTACAGCGAGTCGGAGCTGCCCTCCCAGCCGTGCAGCAGCACCGCGACCCGCGCGGCCGGCGCGCGGCCGATCCGTTCCTGCGTGGCGTGGTGGGCGAGCAGCCGCACGCCGTCGCCGCAATCGACCAGCAGTTCCTCGGACGCCGCGCGCAGCCGGCGCGTGTGCCACGCGACCGCGGGCCGGCGAAACGGCAGGCTGGGGAACACCGACTGGACGTGGGGATTTGCGAGCCACGCCGGTGGCGCGAATTCGCCGACCGTCACTCCGCAGTCACCACTCGGAAGTCGACACGGTTGTTCTGCGCCGCCACGGTGTTCCACGTGCCGGCGGTCGTGGCTTCCGTCTGCTCCGGATACTCGACCGGATGGCGGCGGCCCGCACTGACCGACTCGACCGTGATGGCGCCGCCGCTGCGACGGGCCAGCATCGCGACGTAATTGGCGAAGTCGACCGACTGGCGCTGTGCGGCCGACAGCGAATCGTCGAACGGGTTGCCGACGATGTCGCACTTGCGAATGGGCAGCGACGGGTCCGCCACTTCGAATCCCTGGGCCTGGCTGCCGGCGAGGCAGAAGTCGCCGACCGAGTACTCGAGCACGATGCGGCCGCGGAAGCGCTGCGCCTCGAGCGACGCGACCAGGGACTGCAGGCGTGCGAGCCGCGCGCCGCCGAACGGAATGTCACCGTACGGCACGTATTCCGGCCGCGCCGGCGCAGGGACGGCGGCGGACGACAAGGCCTGCGGCTGCGGCGCACCGGTGACGTCCCCCGGCTGATCGGCGGGCACTGCGACGGGCGCCGGTGCGAGGGCCAGCGGCAGGGTCCTCGCGAGCTTCGCAACGGAGTCCTGGAGTTGCGAGATCTGCGCGCCGTAATCGCGATTGACCTTGAGTTCCTGCCAGTAGAGCAGCCCGAGCACGAGGGCCGGGATGACCGCGAGCAGGGCCGTGAGCGCCACCGGCCACCACTGGCGGGGCGGTGGCTCGGGCGCGGGGAGTTCGACGACCGTCGGCGTCGCCGGCTTCTGCGCCTGCTCGCGGATCTCCGTGCCGAGGCG
>DAOMFD010000061.1:0-10436 GCA_035429605.1 Steroidobacteraceae bacterium
TCCCACTCGATCGTCGCCGGCGGTTTGCCGGTGATGTCGTAGACGACGCGCGAGACGCCCTTCACCTCGTTGACGATGCGGCGCGAGCAGACGTCGAGCAGCTCGTACGGCAGGTGCGCCCAGTGCGCGGTCATGAAATCCACTGTCTCGACGGCCCTGAGCGCGATCACGGGCTCGTGGCGCCGGCCGTCGCCGGTGACGCCCACGCTCTTCACGGGCAGGAACACCGCGAAGGCCTGGCTCGTCTTCTCGTACCAGCCGGCCTTGCGCAATTCCTCGATGAAGATGTGGTCCGCGAGACGCAGCGTATCGGCCGCGGCGCGGGTCACCTCGCCGAGGATCCGCACGCCGAGGCCCGGGCCCGGGAACGGGTGGCGATGGACCATCTCCGCAGGCAGGCCGAGCTCGATGCCGATGCGCCGTACCTCGTCCTTGAACAGCTCGCGCAGCGGCTCGACGAGCCTGAGCTTCATCGTCTCCGGCAGGCCACCCACGTTGTGGTGCGACTTGATGACGTGCGCCTTGCCGGTCTTGCTGCCGGCCGACTCGATCACGTCGGGATAGATGGTCCCCTGCGCGAGGAACTCCACGCCCTCGAGCTTGTGAGCCTCCTCGTCGAAGACCTCGATGAACAGGCGGCCGATGATCTTGCGCTTGGCCTCGGGGTCCGAGACGCCCGCGAGCGCCGCGTAGAAGCGCTCGGCGGCGTCCACGCGGATGACGCGTACGCCGAGGTTGCGCGCGAACACCGCCATGACCTGGTCGCCCTCGTGGTGACGCAACAGCCCGTGGTCCACGAACACGCAGGTGAGCTGGTCGCCGATCGCCTTGTGCAGCAGCGCCGCGACGACGGAGGAGTCGACGCCGCCCGACAGGCCGAGCAGCACCTTGCTGGCGCCCACCTGCGCGCGCACGCGCAGGACGGCATCCTCGATGATGTTGCCGGCGTTCCAGCCCGAGTCGCAGCCGCAGATGCCGTGCAGGAACCGCTCGTAGATGCGCGCGCCCTGCCGCGTGTGCGTGACCTCGGGGTGGAACTGCAGCGCGTATAAATGCCGCGCCTCGTCGGCCATGCCCGCGATCGGCACGTCGGCGGTCGAGGCGATGACCTCGAAGCCGGGCGGCAGTTCGGTGACGCGGTCGCCGTGGCTCATCCACACGTCGAGCAGGCCGTGCCCCTCGGCACTGACTCGGTCCTCGATGTCGCGCAGCAGCGCGGAGTGGCCGCGCGCGCGCACCTCCGCGTAGCCGAATTCGTGCACTGTGCCCGGCTCGACACGCCCCCCGAGCTGCGCGGCCATGGTCTGCATGCCGTAGCAGATCCCAAGCACCGGGACGCCGGCCTCGAACACGGCCGCGGGCGCCGCGGGCGCACTGGCCTGCGTGACCGACTCCGGGCCGCCTGACAGGATGATGCCGCGCGCGCCGAACGTGCGGACCGCCTCCTCGTCCGCGTCCCACGGGTGGATCTCGCAGTAGACGCCGAGCTCGCGCACGCGACGCGCGATCAGCTGCGTGTACTGCGAACCGAAGTCGAGGATCAGGATCCGGTGCGCGTGGATGTCGGGCGGGCGGGCGGCCGGATGCTCAGCTGACACGGTAGTTCGGCGCTTCCTTGGTGATGGCCACGTCGTGCACGTGGCTCTCGCGCATCCCGGCGTTGGTGATGCGCACGAAACGCGGCACCGTGCGCATCTGCTCGATGCTGCCACTGCCGGTATAGCCCATGGCGGCGCGCAGGCCGCCGGCCAGCTGGTGCAGGATGGTGACGATGCTGCCCTTGTAGGGCACGCGGCCCTCGACGCCCTCCGGCACGAGCTTCTCGAGCTCGGTCGCGGTGTCCTGGAAATAGCGGTCCCGCGAGCCGTGGGCCTGCGCCATCGCGCCGAGCGAGCCCATGCCGCGGTACGACTTGTAGGAGGCGCCCTGGTACAGCTCCACCTCGCCGGGCGACTCCTCGGTACCGGCGAACAGCCCGCCGATCATGACGCAATAGGCGCCGGCGACGATCGCCTTGGCGACGTCGCCGGAGAAACGGATGCCGCCGTCGGCGATCAGCGGCACGCCGCGCTCGGCGAGCGCCGCGGCCACGTTCGCCACCGCCGTGATCTGCGGCACGCCCACGCCGGCGACGACGCGCGTCGTGCAGATCGAGCCCGGGCCGATGCCCACCTTGACCGCGTCGGCGCCTGCATCCACGAGGGCAAGGGCCGCCTCGCGCGTGACGATGTTGCCGCCGATGACCTGCTGCGCCGGCCACCTCGCCTTGATCTTCGCGACGGTCTGGATCACGCCACGCGAATGGCCGTGCGCCGTGTCCACGACGATCACGTCCGCGCCCGCCTCGCGCAACGCCGCGACGCGATCGAGCGTGTCCGGGGCCGTACCCACGGCGGCCCCGACGCGCAGCGCCCCGCGCTCGTCCTTGCACGCCCGCGGAAACTCCGTGGCCTTCTGGAAATCCTTGACGGTGATCATGCCCTTGAGGCCGAAGTCCTCGTCGATCACCAGCACCTTCTCGATGCGGTGCTTGTGCAGCAGCGCCAGGACCTCCTCCTTCGGCGAGTTCTCGCGCACCGTCACCAGTCGCTCGCGCGGGGTCATCACCGACGAGACCGGCGCGTCGTACCGCGTCTCGAACCGCAGGTCCCGGTGGGTGACGATGCCCACCGCCTTGCCGTCCTTGACGACCGGTACGCCGGAAATGTTCTTGGCGCGCGTGAGCTCGAGCACCTCGCGGATCGTGGCGTCGGGACGCACCGTGATCGGGTCGTGGATGATCCCGCTCTCGAAGCGCTTGACCCGGGCCACCTGGCGGGCCTGTGCTTCGGCGCTCATGTTCTTGTGCACGATGCCGATGCCGCCTTCCTGCGCGATCGCGATCGCGAGCCGGTGCTCGGTGACCGTGTCCATCGCGGCGGAAACGACCGGGAGATTCAGGCGGATGCCCCGGGTGAGCTGCGTGGCGAGGTTCACTTCGTGCGGCAGGACCTCGGAAAAGGCCGGCACGAGCAGGACGTCGTCGAAGGTGAGGGCTTCCTCTAGGATGCGCAGCATGGGCTGTCCCGGGCTTGAAAAAGGAAGCGGACAATTGTACCCGGCGGCGCGGCGCGGGGGAAACCCGGGTGGCGCTCCTTGTGCCCACCGGCCGGGCCGCTAAGATCGCTGCCACCATGTTCGATCTCCGCCACGACGGCGACGGCAACCCCCCGCCGCCACGCGATATTTTCACCGTCAGCCGCCTCAATCGCGAGGCGCGCATGCTGCTCGAGCGGGCCTTGGGCTCGGTGTGGCTCGAAGGCGAGATGTCCAATCTGTCGCGTCCCGCGTCCGGCCACTGGTACTTCTCGCTCAAGGACGAGTCCGCGCAGGTCCGCTGCGCCATGTTCCGCCAGCGGAACCTCCTGGTGCGCTTCCCGGTCAAGGACGGCGCGCACGTGGTCGCGCGGGGGCGCGTCGGCCTCTACGAGCCACGCGGCGAGTTCCAGGTGGTCGTCGAGCACCTCGAGGAGGCCGGCGAAGGCCTGCTGAGGCGCCGGTTCGAGGAACTCAAGGCGCGACTGGGGGCCGAGGGCCTGTTCGACGAGCGGTACAAGCAGGCCCTGCCCCGCCTCCCCGGGCGCATCGGCGTCATCACCTCGCCGACGGGCGCTGCGCTGCGCGACATCCTGCACGTGCTGCGGCGGCGATTTCCGGCCGTCCCCGTCCTGGTCTACCCGGTCGCCGTGCAGGGTGAGGCTGCGCCGCGCGAGATCGAGCAGGCCCTCAGGCTCGCCGCGACGCGCCGCGACTGCGACGTCCTCATCGTCGCCCGCGGCGGCGGCTCCCTCGAGGACCTCTGGGCATTCAACGACGAGTCCGTCGCGCGGGCTATGCACGCATGCCCGATACCGATCGTGAGCGGCGTGGGTCATGAAACCGACTTCACGATCGCGGATCTCGTCGCCGACGAACGCGCGCCAACGCCTTCCGGCGCTGCGGAGCGCGTGGTGCCTGATCGGGCAGAGTGGCTGCGCGGATTCGCTGCGGGGCAGCGTCGCGCGCAACTCGCCGCGGCGCGCCGACTCGGCGACCTGGGCTCGCTGCTGCGGGCGACGTCTGCGCGGCTGGCCCGCGTGCATCCCGGCGTGCGACTGAGGCAGCACGCCCAGCGCCTCGACGAACTCGACACTCGACTGCGCCGCGCGGTGCGGTCCGAACTTGAAGGATGGCGGTCCCGCACGACGACGGCGGTCGCATTGCTGCTCAAGGCATCGCCGGCCATCCGGGTGCAGGCGCAACGTGTGCGCCTCGAGTCCGCGGCGCGCGCCCTCGGGGCGGCCGCTCGCGCCGGACTCGCCATGGCCCGCAGTCGCTTCGATCTTGCCGCCCGCACGCTGCACGCCGTGAGCCCGCTGGCCACGCTGGATCGCGGGTACGCGATCGTCACGGACAGCGGCGGGCACGTCCTGCTCGACGCTTCGTCGGTGGCGCACGGCGACCACATCGAGGCGCGGCTCGCCCATGGCCGGGTCCGTGCCACCGTCGTCGCTAAATAGGGGACATTCTCCTATTTCGACTCGAAATAGGAGAATGTCCCCTATTTCTGTTGCAGCCCTGATCTGCGTGGCAGTCGTCGCGCTTGCCGCCAGCCTGGCGGCCGCCGCGACCAACCTTCCTGAGGAACGGCGCGTACCCGGCGGCATTGCGCTCATCGACCTGGGAGCCACGGACGCGCCGGGCGCCGTGTACTTCAACGACCACCGCGCCCCGGTGCTGCCGACGGAGCGCGGCTGGGTCGCCGTGATCGGCATTCCCCTCGACACGAAGCCCGGGCGACACGCGGCGAGTTATCGACCGAACGGCACGACGCAGGTCGGGAGCGGACCGGCACGCCGCACGTCTCTCGAGTTCACCGTCGCCGACAGGAAGTACGCCGAGCAGCGCCTGAAGGTGACCAACGAGCATCACGTGAACCCCGACGCACAGGACCTCGCGCGGATCGATCGCGAGCAGCTGCGCATCGACGCCGCGCTCGGCACCTACACGGCCGGCAGGGTCCCGGACCTGCGCATGCAGCCCCCGATCGCCGGCGAACGCTCCAGCAGCTTCGGATTGCGGCGGTTCTTCAACGGCGAGGCGCGCAAGCCGCACAGCGGCATGGACATCGCCGCCGGCCTCGGGACCCCCATCCACGCGCCGTCGCCGGGCCGGGTGCTCGACACGGGCGATTTCTTCTTCAATGGCAACACGGTGTTCGTCGACCACGGTGAAGGCGTCGTGACCATGTACTGCCACCTGAGTCGCATCGACGTGCAGCCTGGCCAGGACGTCGCGACCGGCGACGTCCTCGGGCTGGTCGGCGCGACCGGGCGAGTGACCGGACCGCACTTGCACTGGGGCATCGCCGTGAATCGGGCGATGGTGGACCCGGCGCTGTTCCTGGCCGGGCCGCCGGGAGAGTGAGCGGTCGCGGGCGCTCGCCGGCCGTTATCCGGCGATCGCGGGGCGACCCGGAATCCCGGCGATGAATCCGCCGATTGCCGGCTCGAAGCGCGCGAGGTCGCTCAGGAATGCATCGTGCCCCTGCAGCGACGGGAACGCGTGGTATTCGACGATCCCGCCGGCCGCGCGCAGGTGATCCGCGACTTCCTGCTGCTGGTGCAGCGGGAACAGCATGTCCGACTCGACGCCGATCACGAGCGAGCGTCGGACGCCGAAGCGCGCGAACGCGGCCGCGAGCGACCCGCCGCCGTGGTCCGCCAGGTCGAACTGGTCCATGGCCCGCGACAGGTACAGGTAGCAGTTCGCGTCGAACGACTCGGAAAACCGCTTGGCCTGGTGCTCGAGGTAGCCCTCGACCTCGAACTGCGGCCGGAAATCGCCGGACAGTCCGACGGTATCCGTCATCCTCATGCGGCCGAAGCGCTGGTCCCATTCCTGGGGCGAACGATAGGTGATGGTGCCGAGCTTGCGTGCCAGGCGCAGCCCGAGTCGCGGCCCGCGGCCCGGTTCGTAGTTGCCGCCGCGCCAGGCCGGATCGCTGCGCACCATCTCGCGCTGCAGCGACCGCAACGCGATTGCGAACGGCGTTGCGCGAGCGGCGCCGGAAATCGTCAACAGGTGCTCGACCTCGCCCGGGAAGAGCGCGCAGTAGGCCAGCACGACCATGCCGCCCAGGGAGGGGCCGACCAGCGCGGCGACGCGCTCGATGCCCAGGCTGCGCAATGCCTCGCGCCCCGCCGAGGCGATGTCCTCGACGGCGATCTCCGGGAAAGCAATGCCGTAGGGTCGCCCTGAGGCTGGGTCCAGCGACGCCGGGCTCGACGACCCGAACGGGCTGCCCAGCGAATTGATGCACACCACGAAGAATCGGCGCGTGTCGAGCGGCCGCCCGGGGCCGATCATGGTCTCCCACCAGCCGGGCCGCGCATCGTCGGGCGATGACGCCGCATGCGCGGATGGCGACAGGCCCGTGAAGATCACGATCGCGTTGTCGCGCGCCTCGTTCAGGGTGCCCCAGGCCTCGTACGCCACTATCGGGTGCTCGATGACACCGCCGCGGAGCAGGCGCAGCGGCGAGCCCAGCCGGGCCAGCCTGCGCGCGGGCAGGTCAGCGACTGTCGTCGGCGGCGTACGCGCGAGTGCCATGGCCATGCGGGCAGTCTATGCCCGCCTCCCCGCTGAACAAGTGCCAGAGGATAGCGCGTCAGAAGCAGTAGTTATGAGCGAGGCGCGCCCGGCCGGGTGAGGCCCCGCCGCCGGCTCAGCGCTTGCCGGTACCCGCACGCCTGTTCTTGATCAGGCGCACGCGCTTGCGCTGCTGCCGGGGGGTCAACTCGTTGCGCCGGCCCGAGTACGGGTTTTCGTCGGTGCGGAACTCGATACGCATCGGCGTGCCGGTCAGCCGGAACACCTGCCGGAAGTGATTCTCGAGATAGCGCCGGTAGGCGTCCGGCACGTGCTGGGTCTGGTTGCCGTGGATCACCACGACCGGCGGATTGCGCCCTCCCTGGTGCGCATAGCGCAGCTTGATGCGCCGGCCCCGCACCAGGGGCGGCTGGTGCATGGCGATGGCCTGCTCGAGCGCCCGGGTCAGGTCCTTCGTCGGCAGTTCCTTCATGGCCGCCCGGTAGGCCTCGCGCACCGCGACCATCAGTTCCCCGACGCCCGTTCCGTGGCGCGCCGAGATGAAGTGCACCGGTGCATAGGCGAGGAAATCCAGGCGCAGGTCGACGCCGTCGCGGATCGAGTCGCGCTGTGCCGGAGGGATGCCGTCCCACTTGTTGACGGCGATCACCAGTGCGCGTCCCTGCTCCGCGACCAGGCCGAGCAGGCTCGCGTCCTGCTCTGCGACCGTGTCGTGCGCGTCGAGCACGCCGATCACGACGTTGGCCTCCTCGATCGCCTGCAGCGTCTTCACGATGCTGAACTTCTCGATCGCGTCGCTCACGCGCGCGCGGCGCCGCACACCGGCTGTGTCGATCAGGACGTACCTCTGGGCGTCGCGCTCGAACGGCACGAACACCGTGTCGCGCGTCGTGCCCGGCTGGTCGAAGGCGACGAGCCGTTCCTCCCCGAGCAGGCGATTGATGAGCGTGGACTTGCCGACGTTCGGGCGACCGACGACGGCCACGCGGATTTCCGCGCCCGTCGTGGCATCGGCATCCGCCGCTGGCGCGGGCTCCGGCAGGCCTTCGAGCGCGCGCTGCAACAGGTCCTCGACGCCCTCGCCGTGGGCGGCCGATACGGCCGCAGGCGCGCCGAAGCCGAGCTGGTGGAAGTCCACGCCGGCGATCTCGGGGTCCAGCGATTCCGCCTTGTTCGCCGCCACGATCACCGGACGCCCGCTGCGCCGCAGGACGTCCGCGACGTGATGGTCCGCGGGCACGCAGCCCTGGCGGGCGTCGACGACCAGGAGCACGCGGTCGGCCTCCTCGACCGCCTTGAGGGTCTGCTCCGCCATGAGGCGCTCCACGCCCTGCGTCGTCTCGACGAGTCCGCCGGTATCGACCACGACGCAAGGCCGCGGCCCCACGCGCGCGTAGCCGTACTTGCGGTCGCGCGTGAGCCCGGGCACGTCGGCGACGAGCGCGTCCCGGGTGCGGGTGATCGCGTTGAAGAGCGTGGACTTGCCGACGTTCGGGCGGCCGACGAGGGCGACGACGGGTAGCACGGTCAGCTCCCGGCAGCGCCCCCGCTGCGGTAGGCCACCAGATGGCCGCCTTCGTCGATCACGAACAGGCGCCCGCCCATGACGAGCGGCGGCGCGGCGATGCGCGAGTCGCCCGGGTGCTCGCGCGCCACGAACTTGCCCGAGCTGCGGTCGAGCCAGTGGAGGTAGCCCTCGAAGTCACCGACGACCACGGCATTGCCGTCGACCGCCGGCGTGCTGAGCGTCCGGCGCGCGAGTCCGCGCTGCTGCCATACCACGGTGCCGTCGCGGCGGCGCAGCGCCACGACGTCGCCCTCGGACGTCGAGACATAGACCTGGTCGTCGTCGATCGCGAGACCGCGATAGCTCGACATGTCGCGCGACCACCAGACCTGGCCGTTGTCGAGCGAGATCATCGCGACCCGGCCGTGGTAGCCGACGGCGTACACGTCCTTGCCCGACACCTGCACGGCCGCATCGACGTCGGCGAGGCGGTCGAGCTCGGTGCGGCCGCGCGGGGTGTCGAGCTGCATCTGCCACAGCAACTCGCCCTTCGCCAGCGTCACCGCCATGAGCTTGCCGGTGTCGAAACCACACACGATCACGTCGCCGCTGGCCGCGACGGGCGTGGCGGTGCCGCGCAGCGACAGCCGCGGAACCAGGTCCTCGACCATCCACTCCTGCTTGCCGTCGGCGGCCGACAGCGAGCGCAGGCGTCCCTCGACCGAGCGCACGAGCACGTGGTCGCCGTCGATCAGCGGCGGCGCCAGGATCTCGCCCGGGATGCGCGTCTTCCAGCGCTGCTTGCCGGTCGCGGCCTCGAGCGCGACGAGATCACCGTCGCTCGTCCCGACCACGACCAGGCCCGCCCCAACGCCCGGCCCCGCAGACAGGTCGAGCTTGGTGTCCACCTGCCAGCGGGTCTTGCCGCTGGCCGCGTCGAGCGCGCGGACCTTGCCGTCGTGCCCGGCCGCGTACACCGTGTCACCCATGCCCGCGACGCCGAGCGTCAGCCGCAACACCTCGCCGCCGCCGCCCATCCCCTCCGACCAGAGCTTCTGCACCGCCAGGGTCGGCTTGATGTCGACGAGTTCCGCCGGCGGCTCCACCGTGGTGTCCTTGTTGCACGCCGCGAGCGCAGCGAGCAACACGAGCGCAGGGAGCAGGCGCAGCGTGGTCATTGCCCGTTCGCTCCCGGCGCAGCCGCCGCGGGCGGCGCGCTGGCCGGCGCAGCGGGCGCGGACGACGCACCGACCGGCAGCGCGTCGCGCTTCAGTTCGACGTACGCGCGGTCGACGCCGGACTCCGCGTACTGCGGCGACAGGGCCGCGTCGTACTCGCGTCGCGCGGCCGTCGCGTCACCCTTGGCCGCGTACGCATCGCCGCGCAGCTCGCGGTACAGGGCCGCAAAAGAATTCGCATCCTGCAGGTCCAGCAACGTGACCGCGTCGTCGAACTTGCCCTGCTCGATCAGGACGCGCGCGAGCCGCGTGCGGGCGACGGTGCGCAGTTCGGCGTCCTTGGAGCCATCCATGACGACCCGCAGGTGCTGCGCGGCGTCATCGAGCTTGCGCGCTTCGACGGCAGCTCGCGCCAGCGCCAGTTCGGCCTGGTCGGAGTACGGCGAGGTCGGATGGCGGTCGCGCAGCGCCTTCGCCTGTGCCGCCGCGTCGTCGAACTTGCGCTGGTCGAGCAGGTTGATCACCGCCATGTAGGCCGCGTCGTCCTGCTGCGCCTGCTCGAGCCGGCTGCGCTGCCAGAACTGCCAGCCCCACAGCAGGGCCATGCCGAGCGCGATGCCGCCGACGATCCACAGCCAGTTCTCGCCCCACCAGCGTCGCAGTTGTTCTTCGCGTTCGTTGTCGCTCAGGTCTTCCACTTCGAAAACTCCCGTGCCTTCCCGGCGCCCGCCGGTGTCCGGCACATTGACGTCAATCGCGGGCGCGCCCAGGGACGCGTCGCGACATTTCCACGGCGAGGTCCTCGAGCGCGACCTCCGCCTGGCCGGTGTCCTCGCGCAACGGCTTCAGCGCCGCCACGCCGCGCGCGAGCTCCTCGTCGCCGAGGATCACCGCGTAACGCGCTCCGCTGCGATCGGCGCGCTTCAGCTGCGACTTGAAGCTGCCACCTCCGCAGTTCGTCTCGATCCGCGCGCCCGGCAGCGCGTCGCGCAGGGCCTCGGCGAGCACGAATCCCCTCGCCTCGGCGGCCGCACCGCCGAGGACCAGGTACACGTCCGCCGTCGACTCGTCGCCGGCCCGCCCCTGCAGGCGCAGCAACTCGACGATGCGCTCCTCGCCCA
>DAOMFD010000062.1:0-10337 GCA_035429605.1 Steroidobacteraceae bacterium
TGCCGCCGGGCGGCACGCTGGAAGTGCTCGCCACCGACCCGGGCGCGGTCAAGGATTTCGAGGCCTTCTCGCGCACCACGGGCCACGAGCTCGTCGAGTCGTCCAGCGAAGGGAACGTGTTCCGGTTCGTCCTGCGGCGCAAGGCCTGATGCGGCCGGCCGGGCTGGCGGCGTTGTCGCAGCGCAGCGGCGAATGCCCGCGGCTGCGCGTAGCGGTAAGTCCCGGTGTCGCGGCCAGGGGACGGGATCGAAAATAAGCAATCTCTAATTTGTCATCCGCGGCCGCCGCGCGGCCATATTCGGGGGTACTCATGAGCAGGTTCAGCACTCGCACGGTCCTCGGCCTCGGCGTCGCGATGGCGCTCGCCGCCGGATCGGCCTCGGCCACCAACGGCTACTTCACCCACGGCGTGGGTACCAAGAGCAAGGCGCTCGCAGGGGCCGGAAGCGCCAACCCGGAAGAGATCCTTTCCATCGCCACCAACCCGGCCGGCCTGGCGCTGCTGCCGGAGACGGTGGACGCGGGCCTCGGTTTCTTCAGTCCGTCGCGCCAGTACAAGACCTCCGAAAGCATGTTGAATGGCAACTGCTTCATTCCCGAGGGATCGGAGACCCCCTTCTGCCCGTTCACCATCGGCCCGAACAACCTGCAGAGTGGGAGCGAGTTGTTCCTCGTGCCATACGTGGCCATGAACTGGAAGCTCGACGAGCAGAGTGCGCTGGCCGTGGCGTTCTATGGGCGCGGCGGCATGAATACCAACTGGCAGGGCGGCACGGCGACATACGATCCGGACGGCTACTGCATCCCGGACGTGCAAGGCTGTGCCTACGGCCCCATGACGTTCCACGGCACCTACGGCAGCGGCAGCCTGGTCACTCCCTACGGCCACCCGGCGCAGGCCGGCGACGCGGGCGTGGACCTGATGCAGGCATTCCTCAACACCACCTATGCGTGGAAGAGCGCCGATGACCAGTTCGCAGTCGGCGTATCGGCGATATTCGCCATGCAACTGTTCCAGGCGCGCGGCGTCGGGGCGTTCGCGCCGTACACGAAGACGTACATCGATGCGTACATGCAGACCGGGATGCCGGCAATGCCGAAGAACCTGTCGGGCAATGGCCACGACAGTTCCTACGGATTCGGCGGGTCGGTTGGCGGCATCTGGAACATCAACAAGATGTTCAGCGTCGCGGCCGCGTATACGTCCAAGATGTTCATGTCGAAGTTGAGCGACTACTCGGATCTCTTCGCCGAGGGCGGCAGCTTCGACATCCCGTCGACGATGACGCTGGGCGTGACGGTGCGGCCGACCGAGCAGTGGGCAGCGTCGTTCGACTACCAGACGATCTGGTACTCCGACACGCCGTCGGTCAGCAACCCGATCCAGAAGCTCTTCGACTGTCCGACGGTCGGCGGGTCCAAGCCCCAGAACTGCCTCGGCGGCAACAACGGTCCGGGCTTCGGCTGGAAGGACATGGACATCTACAAGGTCGGCCTCGAGTGGAGGTACGACGACGCCTGGACCTATCGCCTCGGCTTCAGCGTCCCGGATTCGCAGCCGATCCCGAAGAACCAGATGGAATTCAACATCCTGGCGCCGGGTGTCGTCGAGCAGCACTACACCGCTGGCTTCACGCACACGCTGGAGGGCGGCGACCAGTTCAGCGTTGCGGTGATGTACGCCCCGACGGTGTCGCAAAAGGGCGTGAACAACTTCGATCCGACGCAGACCATCCAGTTCTCGATGCACGAGTTCGAGCTCGAGGTTGCGTACAGTTGGAAGCGCTGACGATCGATCGTGACGGGGACCGGGTGACCTAGTGGGGGGTAACGCGAGGCGGCCAGGACGGCCGCCTCGCGCAGCCGCCGGGGCGGGACCAGAAACATGCAGGTGATTCCCGGGCTCGTGCTCGCATTCGTCCTCGCGGTGCTCGGCAATTACCTTGCCGACGCCATCGCCGTCGCGTTGGGACTCGGTCCCGGCGCCATCAGCGGGATCATGGTGGCGATCCTGCTCGGACTCGCGATGGGCAACCTGTTCCGCCTGCCGGCGTCGCTCAAGCCGGGCATCGACGTCGCCGTGAAGCGCGTGCTGCGGATCGGCATCGTCCTGCTCGGCCTCAAGCTCAGCATCGTCGAGGTCGGCGCGATCGGCCTGAAGTCGCTGCCCGTGATCCTGGTGACGATCCCGACGGCGATATTGCTGGTGACCTTCCTCGGCCGGCGCCTCGGCCTGCCCGATCGCCTGGGGACGCTGATCGCCGTCGGCACCGGTATCTGCGGCAATACCGCGATCGTCGCGGTGTCCCCGACCATCGCGGCCAAGGAGGAGGAGACCAGCTACGCGGTGGCCTGCATCACGGTCTTCGGCCTGTTCGCGATGCTCGCCTATCCGTTCGTGGCCCACTGGCTGTTCGACGGCGACCCGTTTCGCGCCGGGCTGTTCCTGGGTTCGTCGGTGCACGACACCTCGCAGGTCGCCGGGGCGGGGATGGTGTACCAGGACTACTACCACGACCCCCAGGCGCTGAATGTCGCCACGGTCACGAAGCTCGAGCGCAATCTCTCGATGCTCATCGTGATCCCGCTGATGTCCATCCTGTACCACCGGCGCTCGTCGGAGGGAACGGAGCCACCGCCGTGGTGGACGATGGTGCCGATGTTCGTCGTCGGCTTCGCCGCGATGAGTGCGCTGCGTACCGTCGGCGACCTCGGCTCGCGCCCCTTCGGGCTGCTCACGGCGGACCAGTGGCACGAGGTCGTGAAGCAGGCGTCGCACGTCACGTCCTACTGCCTCGCGATCGCGATGGCCGGCGTGGGGCTGGGGACGCGCATCGGCAACCTGCGCTCCATCGGCCTGAAGCCGCTGGGACTCGGGCTCGTGTCCGCGCTCATCGTCGGCTTGGTGAGCACTCTGCTGATCCGGACGCTGTACTGAATTTGCGGTATGTTTGACGGGCAGCCGGCCGGGCTGCCCGGCTGCACGGGGGAGAGCACCATGGACCGACGGTCATTCGTGCGCGGCGTGGCGAGTGCAACGGCGCTGGCCGGCGGACAGTTGCTGCTGCCGCGGTCGCTGCTGGCCGACGGCCTGCCGTCGGGCGCGCTCGAAAGCGAGCAGATGGTCGCGCTGCCGGGCAAGCAGCCGCTCATCAAGCGTTCCTTTCGCCCGCCCAACTTCGAGACGCCGGTCGGCATGTTCTCCGACGTCATCACGCCGAACGACCGCTTCTTCGTGCGCTGGCACCTCGCGTCCATCCCCGAGATCGATCCAGCGGCGTGGCGACTCAGTATCGGCGGCGACGCGGCGTCCGCACCGTACGAGCTGACGCTTGCGCAACTGCAGAACGACTTCGAGCAGGTCGAGGTCGTGGCCGTCTGCCAGTGTTCCGGCAATCGGCGCGGCCTGTCCGATCCGCACGTGCCCGGCGTGCAATGGGGCTACGGGGCGATGGGCAACGCGCGCTGGAAGGGCGTGCGCCTCAAGGACCTGCTCGCGAAGGCGGGTATCACCAAGGATGCCGTCGAGGTTGCTTTCGACGGCGCGGACCGCGGGGCGCTCGACGCGACCCCGGACTTCGTGAAGAGCATTCCGGCGTGGAAGGCCATGGACGGGAATGCGATCGTCGCGTGGGAAATGAACGGCGGGCCGCTGCCGCACTGGAACGGCGCCCCGGCGCGCGTCGTCGTGCCCGGCTGGACCGCGACCTACTGGATGAAGAAGGTGGTGGCCATCCGCGCGGTCTCCCAGCCCGTCGCGAGCTTCTGGATGGCGAAGGCGTACCGCATACCCAAGGGCAAGTTCCCCACGGTCGATCGGTTTCTCACGCAGGAGACGCCCGAGAACACGCCGATCACGGAGATCGTCGTCAATTCGCTCATCACCAACCTGACCGACGGCCAGAAGGTGAGGGCCGACACGCTGGTGACGGTCAAGGGCATCGCCTGGGACGCTGGCTACGGGATCCGCTCCGTGGACGTGTCGGTGGACGGTGGTCTCGGATGGCACTCCGCGCAGCTCGGGACGGATATCGGCCGCTACTCGTTCCGCGAGTGGCAATACGTCTTCAAGGCGAGGAAGGGCGAGCACGTCGTGTCGGCACGCGCGTCGAACGGCGTGGGCGAGACGCAGGTTGATCAACTCATTTTCAACGCCGCTGGATACAACAACAACGTGATCCAGCGCATCGGCATCAAGGCCGTCTGAGGAGGAGCACCATGAAGGCGACGCACTTGCTCGTCCTGCTCGTCGGCTGGGCCGCTGCCGACGTGGCGCTCGCCGACGAGTCGCAGATCCGCATGAAGGAAGCGCCCGAGACCCCGACGCTGGTGGCGAACTGCAGCGGTTGCCACAGCCTCGACTACGTGCAGATGAACTCGAAGTTCATGAAGCGCGCGACCTGGGAGGCCGAGGTGCACAAGATGGTCGCCGTGATGGGCGCGCCCGTGAGCGAGGCGGACCAGGCGGCGCTCGTCGAGTACCTGACGCGCGAGTACGGCGTCGCGGACTGAGCGGCACCGCCTGCCAGGCGGCCCGGGTTCAGCAGCCTTCCTTCTTCTTCCTCGGCGTCATCGGCGCCGCCGGCCGGCCCGTGCCTGCCGCCCGCGCAGGGAATGAGGCCTCGGCCGCTGGCGGTGGCATGGCCTGTGGCAGGCCGGGCTCGGCCTCGGGCGCCGTTCCGGCCGAGCGAGGCTGTCCGCCGAAGAACCGCGCCACCGCCGCCGTCCTCTCGAAACGGGCCCGGTCGAGCGGGCTCGCGTCCGCGGGCATGACCGGGAACAGCACGTCGTCCTTCCAGCCGTCGAGGCCGAGCAGCACCGTGTACACATTGGTGTAGCCGCGGGCGCGCATGAGCATCCAGGCCTGGGCGGCATGAATTCCGCCCTCCGAATAGAGGACGATCTTTTCGGTCGGCTGCGGCACGAAGTCCGCGATCGTGGCCAGCGGGACGTTCTCCGCAGTCGGGATGTGGTACCGGGCGAACTCGTGCTCGTTGCGCAGGTCGAGCAGCCGGTAGTCGGCGCGTCCCTCGATGATCCACCCGGCGAGCTCCGTGGGCGTCACGTGGTCGACTTCCTTCGCGACGATCGATGCCAGCTCGCGCGCGTCCAGTTTCACGAACGGGCCGCGATGCGGCTGGCTGGCGAGCGCGACCGCACCGAGCGCCACCGCGATGGCGCCGAGCTTCTTGTTCAGCGTGAGGTCGGACCATCTCATGCGCGGTCCCTCGCCCAGCGCTCGACCTTGGTCGCGCCCCAGAAGCCGCCGACCGCCATGAGGACGACGGCGAACACGATCACGCCCCAGGGCAGGCCGAGGACTTCGGGCAGCGTGACCTGCCCCATCTCGTCGGCGTTCACGAAGCCCTTGATCGACGGGTACACCTCGCCGTACACGAAGGTCCCGGCGAAGATGCCGAGTGCGTACAGGACGCCGTCGATCCGCCCGGTGGCCACCGCCGCCGCCGACGTGCCCGGGCAGTAGCCGCCCACGACGAACCCGACTCCGAGCACGAGGCCGCCGACAATCTGCGGCCAGAGGTAGGTCGGCACCAGGTAGACCTGCGAGAGGTCCAGCCAGCCGAGCCAGCCGAGGTAGGTGACGCCGAGCAGCGCCGTGACGATCGCGGTGAACATCACCTTGAACACCGACATGTCGAACAGGTAGAACTGCGCCGCGAGCTTGCGCGCGTTGCCGAACCCGGCGCGCTCCAGGCAGAAACCGAAGCCGATGCCGATCAGCACCGCGACGATGAGCGACAGCTCGTCGCCGAAGTAACCGTACTTGTAGAGTGGTGTCATCATCGCCATTGCCACCGCATGAACCAGGCGACCGCGTAGCCGCCGACGAAGACCATGATCATGAAGGCCCAGCTGCCGACGTTGAGCAGTGCCCCGCCCGTCAGCGCCTGGCCACTGGTGCAGCCGCGCGCGAGGTGCGCGCCAAACGCCATCAGCATGCCGCCGGCGAATGCGCACGCGAGCCGCACGCCCGTCGAGACCCGCGGCCCCTTCTCGACCGTGGCGTGCACCCGCCCCGCGAGCAGTCCGGAGAGCAGTGCGCCCGCCATGACGCCGATGACTTCGAATACGAGCCACGCCTTGAGCGGGTGCGTGGTGCCGTCACCGAGGTAGCCCTGGAAGTATTCGTTGGCCTGCGCGTGCGCCGGCGCCACCAGGTTCGTGAGCCAGGCCACGGTCGAGCTGAACGCGCCCGACGCGCCGAGCCCGCGCCCCATGACGACGAACGCGGCGAGCAGCACGAGGCCGAGGCCGATCCCGGCCAGGTACGGGTTCGCGTAGCCGCTGCCGCGGTCGCTCTCGACCCCGTTCCGGGTCGTGTCCTTGGGGACTGAATTCACGATGCTTACCTCCACGTTGGCGAACGGCGCCGCGCCTATGGCGAAATCCAGTGGCTGTATTGGCCTGCCGCAACGATGACGTAGCGCAGCGCGAAGCCGCCGGCCATCACCAGCAGCGGGGCGATGACCGTGTGGCGGATGCGGTGCGAGACCATCAACGACTGGATCGCGAGTGGCAGCAAGATACCGAGCCCGACCACGAAGACCCAGAAGGCCGCCGTGTAGGGTCCCCCGAGCAGCAGCGCGACGGCCGTGGCGTGCTGCGCGCCGGACGTCAGGTGCCCGATCAGGAACAGCGCGATCAGCGCCAGTTCGACGGTCATGAACAGCACGTCGGCACGCAGGAGCGTCGCCCGCTCGGTCGCGTCGCGCGCGACCATGTGAGCGAAGGCGGCACCGGTCGACAGACCCGACACGAGGAACAGCGGTCCCAGGACCGCGCTCGCCCACAGGGGCCGCGCACCGAGGCTCGAGAGCAGGATGCCGGTGTAGATGCCCAGCGCCGAGCCGGCCACGATGTTCACCGTGCCGAGCCGCCGCAGGCGGTCGGCGTCGAGTTGCCACCTGCGCAGCGATGCGAGTGCAGGCCACCGCGACAGCAGCCCTTCGGGCACGCCGGCCAGGGCACCGAGCGCCAGGACCGGGTAGACCAGCAGCAGGATCCATCCACCCCACGACATCGGCGAGGTCGGCTGCAGCGTGAGGTAGAGGCGCCACACGTACAGGCGGTGCTCGAGGTCGAGGAATAGCGCGCCCATGCCCAGGCTCAACAGCACGATACCGGCCCACGGCAGCACGTAGGCGACCGTCCGTCCGGCCGGCGTGCGCCCCTGGCGCATGAACCAGCCGGACAGGACCATGCAGCCGGCCACCCAGCCGCCGAGGAACAGGTACACGGGAATCTGCCAGCCCCACACGTGCAGCGTGGGGTCCACCAGCGGGTTGTGCCGCGTCGTGACGAGCTCGAGCATCACGTCACTCCAGGTAGTGGATGCGCGGCTTCGTGCCGGCGTCGGGCTTCAGCACGAAGTGGCGACGCGACGCGATCTGCCGGCTCACTTCGGAGTCGGGATCGTCGAGGTCGCCGAACGTCATGCTGTGCGTGGGACAGACCGACACGCAGGCCGGATCCAGGCCCTGCTCGACCCGGTGGATGCAGAACGTGCACTTGTCGGCGTAGCCGTCCGGGTGGATGAATCGCGCGTCGTACGGGCACGCGGCGAGGCAGGCCTTGCAGCCGATGCACTTGCCGTGATCGACCAGCACGACCTTGCCGTAGTCGTGCACGTGGCTCGCGCCCGTCGGGCAGCAACTGACGCACGGCGGCTCGTCGCAGTGATTGCAGCGCTCGGACGTGATGGTGAGCCGCAGCTCGGGCATCGTTCCCTGCAGGCGTTGCACGATCCAGTCTCGGCAGTGCCCGTCGGGGACGTCGTTCTCGGTCTTGCAGGCGACGACGCAGTCCATGCAGCCGACGCACTTCCTCGTGTCGATGACCATGCCGAATCGCGCCATGGCTCAGGCTCCCGGTTCGATCGTCACGAAGTTGACGTTGGTGCCGGTGCCGCCCATGAGCGGGTCGGTCGCGTAGCGGGTGATCAGTTGCGCATCGCTGGCGCCCTTCAGGTAGGCACCGCGCAGCGCCCGCGAGGTGTGCCCGAACCCGTGCACCATGTACACGCAGTCCGGGCGGATCGCCTCGGTGACCCGCGCTTTCACCCGGTTGCTCACGACGCCGTCCTGGTTGCGCAGCGTCACGTGGTCGCCACTGCGTAGCCCCAAGCGCGCCCCGACGGACGCGTTCACCCAGACTTCGTTCTCCCTCATTGCGTCCTGCAGGACCGGGTTGGTCTGCGTGCGGCTGAACGTGTGCACCGGCGCGCGGCCATACAGGAGGCGGAAGGAACCAGCGGGCCCTTCGGCCGGTCGCCGGTAACGAGGCACCGGATCGAACCCTGCGTCCGCGAGCTGGGTGGAATGGAACTCGATCTTGCCCGACGGCGTGGCGAACTCCGGCGCGACGCCATCCTCGAAATAGAGCGGCCGCTGCGCGCCACGCACCACGCCGCGCTGCCTGAGTTCGGCGAGACTGTGGCCCGCACCCTTCAGCCGATGATCGAGGTATTCCTCGATGTCCGTCCACGGGTAGTAGTTGCCGAGGCCGAGCTTGATCGCCAGCTGGCGGGCGATCCACCAGTTCGGCTTCTGGTCGCCGGGAGCCGCGACCACGGGCTGGCGCAGCGCCACGAACGGGTCGCGGAACAGCTCGACGTTCAATTCGTCGTAGCGTTCCAGGTAGACGGACTCTGGCAGCACGACGTCGGCCCAGCCCGCGACCTCCGACGGCAGCACGTCCACGACCACCATGAGATCGAGGTTCTGGATCGCCTGGATGGTCTCCTCCTGCCGCGGCAACGCCTGCAGCAAGTTGGTGGCGTAGACCATCCAGCCCTTGATCGGGTAGGGCTTGCCGGAGATCGTGGCGTCGCGGATGCCCGAGGTGATGGCCTCGCTCGCGAACGGGTACTTGTTGTCGGGATTGTCCACCTTGCCACGCGTCGACGTCGGGTAGGGCGGATACGGGTAGGACGGCACGTCCATGCTGGACGGGTAGTAGAAGCCGCCCCTGCGTCCCCAGCTGCCGAGCAGCGCGTTCAGCAGCGCGATCGCGCGGCCGCGCTGCGTGTCGTCGCCGTACCACGTCGTGTGCCGGCCGGGGTGCACGAGCGTCGCCGGACGATGGCGCGCCATCTCGCGCGCCGTCTCGCGGATCAGGTCGGGCGGGATCCCGGTCTCGGGGTAGGCCCACTCCGGGGTGCGCTGCCCGATCTCCGCTGCAAACTGCTCGAACCCGAAGCCGAACTGCGCGACGTAGGCCCGGTCGTAGAGGTCCTCCGTCACCAGCACGTTCATCCACGCGAGCAACAGCGCCAGGTCCGTGCCGGGCTTCACGGGCAGGTAGTGCTTCGCCTTGCTCGCCGCGATCGAGAAGCGCGGATCGGCCACGATGATGGTGGCGCCGTTCGCGATCGCCTCGGCGAATTCCTGCACCTGGGTGTTGTGCATGTTCTCGCCGAGGTGCGAGCCGATCAGCACCAGGCAGCGGGCACTGCGGATGTCGGTGCGTTCCGGCGAGCCGATGCCTTCCCCGAAGGTGAGCTCGAAGCCGACGTCGCGCGGTCCTCGGCACTGTGCGAACGACGGTGCGGCGATGTTGACGCCGCCGTAGGCCTTCAGGGTGTGCTTGAGGAAGGTGCCGCCGATGCCGTGGGCGAACAGGGCCATCGATTCCGGCCCGTGCTCCGCCTTGATCTTCTGCATCCGGTCGGCGACGTGACCGAGCGCTTCGTCCCACGTCACCTCGACCCAGGACTCGCTGCCGCGGGCCTTGCGTCGCATGAGCGGGGCACGCAACCGGTCCGGGTCGAAATGGGCGCCGATGCCGCCGGTGCCGCGCGGGCACAGGCGTCCGCGCGACATCGGGTCGTCGGGGTTGCCGGTGATCTTCCAGAGCCGACCGTCGCGGACATGGGCCAGCGCGTTGCACTTCCAGAAGCAGAGGTCGCACGAGGTGGGAACGACGCGCGTCCCGCGGACCGGACCGTCGCGCGTCACGGCCTGGAGCGTGCGCGCCCCGGCGGCTGCAAGGGCCGTCGCCCCGGCTCCCAGGCCGGCGATCTTGAGGAACCTGCGGCGGGAAATGTGGCTCATGGACGCGTGGAGCGACTCTGACGCATTAGAGATGTCTAATATGGTACCGGGCCCCGGGTGCGGCAGGGTATGTACAAGCCGCAGGGCCGGGCCGACGCCCGATTGATCGCCGGATCCGGGTCGTTCATCCTCTGGCGCCCGGCTCGAGGAGACTGGACGAGACCGTGCGGCTGCTGCTGGCAGAAGACGACCCGATGATCGGCGAGGCAGTCCGTGCCGGGCTGCACCAGCAGGGCTTTGCCGTCGACTGGGTCCGCGACGGCG
>DAOMFD010000063.1:0-10272 GCA_035429605.1 Steroidobacteraceae bacterium
TGATCGACGAGTCCGAGGCCGTGCGTCACCAGGCCGCGGAGGAAACCGCGGCGGCGCTGGCAGCGGCCCTGCCGGACCTGCGCGTCGGACTCGTGCACGGCCGCATGCCCACGCCGCGCAAGGACGCCGCGATGGGCGCGTTCAAGCGCGGCGAGATCGACCTGCTCGTCGCCACCACCGTCATCGAGGTCGGCGTGGACGTGCCGAACGCCAGCCTCATGGTGATCGAGAATGCCGAGCGCATGGGTCTCGCCCAGCTGCACCAGCTGCGCGGCCGCGTCGGCCGGGGCTCGGTCGAGAGCAGTTGCGTGCTGCTCTACCAGCCGCCATTGCCGCCGCTCGCCCACGAACGACTCGCGGTCCTGCGCGACACCAACGACGGATTCGAAGTCGCGCGCCGCGACCTCGAGCTGCGCGGGCCGGGTGAACTGCTCGGCACCCGCCAGACCGGGCTCATGCAGCTCAGGGTCGCCGACCTCGTTCGCGACGCCGACCTGCTGCCGGGGGTGCAGAAGGCCGCGACGTTGATGCTGGCCGGGCCGAGGTCCAACATGGAGGCCCTGATCAGGCGCTGGGTGGGGCAGGGCGAGCGCTTCGGCAAGGTCTGAGGCACCCGCGCAATCCGATGGGCAACGCGACCGACATCGACCAGGACCGCGCCGGAGCAACCGGCTCGCCCGCCTTCCGGCGGCTGCGCGAGTACGCGCGGCTCATGCGCATCGACCGCCCCATCGGCATCTGGCTGCTGCTGTGGCCGGTGCTGTGGGCGCTGTGGATCTCCGGGGGAGGTCACCCGGACGAACGCATCTTCGTGATCTTCCTGGCCGGCACCTTCGTGATGCGGTCGGCCGGCTGCGTCATGAACGACTTCGCGGACCGCGAGTTCGACCCGCACGTGCGACGGACGGCGGATCGTCCGCTCGCGAAACAATCCGTCTCGCCCGCCGAGGCGCTCGGCCTCTTCGCGGTGCTCGGGCTCGTCGCGCTGGCGCTCGTGATCCCGCTCAACCGCCCGACGCAGGTGCTTGCACTGATCGGCGGCGTGCTCGCGGTGACGTACCCGTTCCTCAAGCGCTTCTTCGCCCTGCCCCAGGCGTACCTCGGGCTCGCGTTCAGCTGGTCGGTGCCGATGGCGTTCGCGGCGCAGACCGGCGGACTCCCCCCGATCGCCTGGGTCCTGTTCCTGGCCGGCGTGCTGTGGACGACCGCGTACGACAGCATCTACGCCATGGTGGACCGCGAGGACGACCTCGTCATCGGCATCCGCTCGTCGGCCATTCTGTTCGGTCGCGCCGATCGCGGCATCATCGCCCTGCTGCAGGCCGGCGCGCTCGGCGGCCTCGGGCTCGCCGGCTACATGGGCGGCCTCGGTCGCTGGTACTGGTGCGGCCTCGCGGTCGCCGCAGGATCCGTCATCCACCAGCAGTGGCTGATTCGCGGTCGCGATCCGGAGCGCTGCTTCCGCGCCTTCCTCAACAACAACCTGTTCGGCTTCGCGGTGTTCGCGGGGATCCTGCTGCACTACCTGTTCGCCGGCTGACGCCCGGGATCACGCCTCGGCGCTGCTCGGCCTCGGCAGCACGAAATGCAGGACCACGTAGCCGACCACCGCGGACAACAGTGATCCCACGATGATGCCGAGGCGGTCCGTGAGGACCACCTCGCCGCCGCCCGCGTTCTCGAAGGCGAGCATGCCGATGAACAGGCTCATCGTGAACCCGATGCCGCAGAGCACGGCCGCGCCGTACAACTGCCGGAAATCGACGCCCGCCGGCATTCTCGCGATGCCCACGCGCACCGCCACCCAGGCGAACCCAAAGACGCCGACCTGCTTGCCCACGAACAGCCCGAGCAGGATGCCGAGCGGCACGGGCGCGAGCAGGTCGCTGAGGCCGAGGCCCTCGAGGTTCACGCCCGCGTTCGAGAACGCGAAGACTGGGAGGATGCCGTACGCCACCCAGGGGTGCAGCGAGTGCTCGAGCTTCCGCAGTGGCGGGTGCTCCGGATCACGCTCATCGCGGGCCGGGACGAAGAACGCGGTGAGCACGCCGGCCAGCGTGGCGTGCACCCCCGACTTCAGCACGCACAGCCACAGCGCGGCTCCCGCCAGGATGTAGGGCGCGATGCGCGTCACGCGGAACCGGTTCAGCACGGCGAGCGCGACGAGCGCGAGGCCTGCGTACAGCAGCGCCGTCACCGACAGTTCGCTCGTGTAGAACAGCGCGATGATCACGATGGCGCCGAGGTCGTCGAGCACCGCGAGCGTCATGAGGAAGATCTTGAGGCCCACCGGGACGCGCCTGCCGAACAGCGACAGCACCCCGAGCGCGAATGCGATGTCCGTGGCCGACGGGATCGCGAACCCCCTGATCCCGACCGGGTCGTTCCAGTTGATGGCCGCGTAGATCGCCGCCGGGACGATCATCCCGCCGAGCGCGGCGACGGCCGGCAGGGCGACCTTGCCCGCGTCGGCGAGCTCGCCCGTCACGACCTCGCGCTTGATCTCGAGGCCGACGAGCAGGAAGAAGATCGCCATCAGGAGGTCGTTCACCCACACGACCAGCGGCTTGTCGAGCGCCAGCTCGCCGAACCGCACGCTGAAGTGCGTGGCGAGCAGCTGCTCGTACCAGTCCGCCATGGGCGTGTTGGCCGCGACGATCGCGAGCGCGCCGGCGACCACCAGCAGGATGCCGCTCGCCGACTCGAGCTTGAGGAATTCGCGCACCGCGTCCATCGGCCGGTGGCTGCCTTGCTGCCGTTGCGTCATGTTGCTTGCGCCTCTGCTTCGAGCGGCCAGTGTACCTGTCCCGGGAGGTCCGCCCGAGCCACGCACCAGGCGTCCACCGACACGGCGCCGGCCTCACGAAGCGCGGTTGCGACGGCGGCCACGGTGCTGCCGGTCGTCAGCACGTCGTCCACGACGACGACCCGCCGGTTGCCGAGCTGCGCATCCGCGACGAACGCCCCGGCCAGGTTGAGGCTGCGCTCGTGCAGCCTGAGTCCCACCTGCGGCGGCGTCGCGCGCACGCGCCGCACGGCACCTGCGATCACTCGACGCCGCACCGCACGGCCCGCCCACGTGGCGATTTCCGCGGCCTGGTTGTAGCCGCGCTCGGCGTGACGCAGCGGGTGCAGCGGCACCGGCACGATGCAGTCCACGTCCAGGTGCAGTCCCAGCGTCGCGGCCCGATGCCCGAGCAGGCTGCCGAGCACCCGCCCGACGGCGAGCTCGCCACGGTACTTGAGCGACTGCACGAGCCGGTCCACCGGAAACGCATAGGTGAACGCCGCGTAGCGCCGGGCTAGCGGTGGCGCGTCGACCTGCAGCGCGTGCATCGGCTCCGGCAGCGTCGCCTCGCAGTGCATGCAAAGGTCCAGGCAGGGGCCCTGGCCGCGGCGGCCACACAGCACGCAGCGCGGCGGCAACGCGAGGCCGCTCAACACGTCCAGCCACCTGTCAACCGAGTCCAGGCGCATTGGTTGACAGTCGCCGGCTCTCCTCTGAATACTGCCGGCCGACCGTCCGCGCCCAGCATCCTCCGCGTGCCGCGCGGGCGGCAGCACGAATATCTCCCGCAAACCGCAGGAATCCCGATGCCAACCCTGGACCTGGACCGGCTGGGCGAAGTGCGCAACGACTGGACGCTGGACGAGGCGCGCGCCCTGTTTGCGCTGCCCTTCAGCGACCTGCTCTACCACGCGCAGCGCGTGCATCGCCTCGCCTTCGACCCGAATCGCGTGCAGGTGAGCACGCTGCTGTCGGTGAAGACCGGCGCCTGTCCCGAGGACTGCGCGTACTGCCCGCAGAGCGTGCGCTACGACACCGGGGTCGAACGCGAGGAGGTCCTCGACGTCGCCGCCGTCGTGGCCGCGGCCAGGGCCGCGAAACAGGGCGGCGCGACGCGCTTCTGCATGGGTGCGGCCTATCGCAGCCCCAAGCCGAAGCAGCTCGAGCAGGTGAAGGACATGGTGCGCGCCGTTCGCGCGCTGGGACTCGAGACCTGCGCGACGCTCGGCATGCTGTCGCCCGGCCAGGCTCGCGAACTCAAGGACGCCGGCCTCGATTACTACAATCACAACCTCGACACGTCCGAGGCCTTCTACGGCGAGATCGTCACGACGCGCACCTACCAGGACCGCCTCGACACGCTGCAGTCGGTGCGCGACGCCGGGCTCAAGGTCTGCTGCGGCGGCATCCTCGGCATGGGCGAGTCCGAACTCGATCGCGTGCAGCTGCTGCACACGCTGGCGACGCTGCCGCAGCACCCGGAAAGCGTGCCGGTCAACCAGCTGGTGCAGGTGAAGGGCACGCCGCTCGACGGCCTGCCGCCGCTCGACCCGCTGGAACTCGTGCGCACGGTCGCGACGGCGCGGTTGCTGATGCCGAGCTCCTACATTCGCCTGTCGGCTGGCCGCACCGACATGAGCGACGCCGTGCAGGCACTGTGCTTCCTGGCCGGCGCCAACTCGATCTTCTACGGGGAACGGCTGTTGACCACGCCGAACCCGGGCCGCAGCCGCGACGACGAACTGTTCGCGCGTCTCGGCATCGAGCGGGAGACCGCCGCCGACGCGTCCCACGTTTCCTGAGCGCCCGGCCCATGCGGGCGCTCGAGTCGGAACTGGCGGCCGGTCTCGCCGCGCAACGGGCCGCCCACCGGGCCCGGACGCGCACCATCGTCGAGTCGCGCGCCGTCGATGCCACGCGCATCCGGGTCGAGGGCCGCGAGGTCGTGGCGTTCTGCAGCAACGACTACCTGGGACTGGCGGGTCATCCGCTGGTCACGGCAGCCTTCGTCGAGGCCGCCCGGCGCTGGGGCGTGGGCAGCGGTGCCTCGCACCTCGTGAGCGGTCACACCCTCGAGCACCATGCGCTCGAGGACGAGCTGGCTCAATTCGTCGGCCGGCCACGCGCCGTGCTGTTCTCGACCGGATACATGGCGAACCTGGCGGTGGTGCGCGCGCTCGCGCGTCGCGGCGACTCGGTGCTGGAGGATCGCCTCAACCACGCGTCGCTCATCGACGCCGGCCTCGCGAGCGGCGCCCGGTTCCGCCGCTACGCGCACTCGGACGTCGCGGCACTGCGCACCCGTCTCACACGCGCGGGATCGGCGCGGACACTGGTCGCGACCGACGGCGTATTCAGCATGGACGGTGACGTCGCGCCGCTGCGCGAACTGGCGGCAGCGTGCCGCGAGCACGGCGCCGCGCTGTTCGTGGACGATGCCCACGGATTCGGCGTGCTGGGCGACGGCGGCCGCGGCAGCGTCGAGCGCGCTGGCCTCGCGCTCGACGACGTCCCCGCGCTGGTGTGCACGCTCGGCAAGGCCGTGGGCACCTTCGGAGCCTTCGTTTCCGGTTCCGAGGCCCTGGTCGAGAGCCTCGTGCAGTCGGCCCGCGAGTACATCTACACGACTGCGCTGCCTCCGGCCGTCGCCGCGGCCACCCGCACCGCGCTGCGCGTGATCGCGGCAGAGCCCGGGCGGCGTGCGCGCGTCATCGCGCTCGCTCGGGCGTTCGGTGCGGAAGCGAAGCGCCTCGGCCTGTCGCTCACCGCCTCCGACTCGCCGATCCGGCCGGTCCTGCTGGGCAGTGAGTCGGCCGCGCTCGAGGCCAGCCGGGCACTGCTCGACGCCGGCCTGTTCGTGCCGGCGATCCGGCCGCCGACCGTGCCCGCCGGCACCTCGCGGCTGCGCGTGACGTTTTCCGCCGCGCACGCCGACGCCGATGTCGACCGCCTGCTCGATGCATTGGCCGCCCTGCGGCGGCGCGGGCTGCTGCATTGACCCCGCACGTCGAAATTCGCGGGCGCGGCCCGGACGTCGTGCTGCTGCACGGGTGGGCGCTGCACGGCGGAATGTGGGGCGCGTGGCTCGACCAGCTCGCGCAGCACGCGCGGCTGCATCTCGTCGACCTCCCGGGTCACGGCCACAGCGCCTGGTCGGAGGACATCCGCGGGCTCGCTGGCTTCGCGCGGGCCGTGCGCCCGGTCGTTCCGCAGGGTGCCGTGCTGCTCGGCTGGTCGCTCGGCGGGATGATCGCGCTCGAACTCGCCCGCAGCGAGCCCGCGCTGGCCGCGGCGCTGGTGCTGGTGGCGACGACGCCGAGGTTCGCCGCCGGCGACGGTTGGGAGCACGGCATGCCCGCTTCGGTGCTCGATGAGTTCGCGACTGGACTGGCGGCGGATCACCGCGGCACGGTGCAGAACTTCCTCGCGCTCCAGACCCGCGGCGACCAGAACGCCCTCGATGCGCTGCGCCAGCTCCGGCGGAGCCTCGAAGCCCACGGTCCGCCCGACCGTCGGGCGCTCGACGCTGCCCTCCAGGTCCTGCGCACTGCCGACCTGCGCGACGCATTGCCGCGCATGGCCGCGCCCGCGCTCGTCATCGCCGGCGATCACGACCGGCTGACGCCGCCGCAGGCGGGCCGAGCCATTGCAGAGGCGTTGCCGCACGCGCGGTTCCTGCAGATCCCGCGCAGCGGGCATGCTCCATTCCTGTCGCACGGGCCCGAGGTCTTGCGGGAGGTCCTGGGATTCGTCGCCCGTCACGGCGCCGCGGCGACCCTCGAGGAAACGGCGTGAACCGCGCCCCGCCGGACGCGAGCGAGTTCGAGATCGACCGACGCGAGGTGCGGCGGTCCTTCGGGCGCGCGGCAGGCTCCTACGATGCGGCGGCGGACCTCCAGCGGCGCATCCGGGCCGAGCTCCTCGAACGGCTCGACGTGGTGCGGATGACGCCGGTCGCGGTGCTCGACCTGGGGACCGGCACGGGTCACGCGGCCATTGCGCTCAAGCGGCGATACCCGCGTTGCCGGGTCGTCGCGCTCGATCTCGCCGAATCCATGCTGCGCGAGGCCGGGCGGCGCCAGACACTCCTGCGGCGGTTCCGCCGGGTCTGCGCGGACGCGGCCGGCCTGCCGTTCCGCGACGGCAGCTTCGACCTCGTCTTCAGCAACCTGATGCTGCAGTGGTGCAACGACCCGGACCGGGTCCTTGCCGAGTGCCGCCGCGTGCTGCGGCCCGGGGGCCTGCTGACGTTCTCCACCTTCGGCCCCGACACGCTGATCGAGTTGCGCCGCGCCTGGTCCGCCGCCGACGATCGGGTGCACGTCAGCCGGTTCCTCGACATGCACGACGTCGGTGATGCCCTGGTCCGCGCCGGCCTGGCCGAACCGGTCATGGACGTCGAGCGCATGACTCTGGACTATGGAGACGTGCGACAGCTCATGCGGGACCTGAAGGCCATCGGGGCGCACAACGCCAATGCTGGACGGCCCAGGGGCTTGACGGGCAAGCGTGCCTACGCGCGCATGGTCGCGGCCTACGAGACGTCGCGGCGCGACGGTCGGCTGCCGGCGACGTACGAGGTGGTGTTCGGACACGCCTGGGCACCGGTCGGCCAGCCGCGACGGCACGGCGTGGCCGCCGGCGAGGTGCGCATACCGGTGTCCCGGATTGGCAGGACCCGGGGCGGATCCAGCTGACGCCGCGGGCTGACGGATCGCCTCTAACTCTGCAAATTTTCTTGTTCATTTGGAATAAAATAGTAAATTCACTCGCGTATTCATGAACATTTAGTTTATGGTCTCTGAGGTACCTGTCAGCCGCGGGATCTTCATCACGGGCACCGACACCGGGGTCGGAAAGACCGTGGTCGCGGCGGCGCTCGTGCGGCTGCTCGCCCACCACGGCCACCGGGTCGTGGGGCTGAAGCCGATCGCCAGCGGCGCGACCCGCACCGCCGACGGGCTGCGCAATGCGGACGCACTCGCGCTCGCGGCCGAGAGCTCCGAGCCGTTGCCGTACCGGCAGACCAATCCGTACTGCTTCGAGCCCGCCATCGCCCCGCACCTCGCCGCGCGGGAGGCCGGGACGAGCCTGTCACTGGATGCGCTCAGCGACTGGTACGCGGACGTGTCGTCCGTCGCCGACGTCGCCGTCGTGGAGGGAGCCGGCGGCTGGCGCGTGCCGCTCCATCCGGAGGGATTCCTGAGCGACCTCCCGGAACGCCTGGGCCTCGGCGTCATCGTCGTGGTCGGCCTCAGGCTCGGCTGCCTCAACCACGCCCGACTCACGCTGGAAGCGATCGCCGCAACCGGTCGCTGCCCGTTCCTGGGCTGGATCGGCAACCAGGTGGACCCGGATTTCCAACGGGTCGAGGAAAACCTCCGCTCCCTCGAGCGGCTCCTCGGCCAGGCGCCGCTCGCGGTCGTCCCGTGGCTGGCCGCGCCGTCCGCCGCGTCGGCAATGGAGTGGCTGGACGGACCCCGACTCGTGCCGACGGTATTTCCTCCGCAGTGACCGGGGGTTAAACTGCGCGACCCTCGAAGGTCGCCAGTCCTGCGGGGCCCGCATTCGGGCCCCGGGACACGTGCCGGCGAGGTCGCAGGTTTCAGCGGGGAGCAGCGCCGCATCGCGGACCGCCTCGATATCCACGCGTGAGAAGTGCGAGTGAATCCCCGACCCGGGTGCCCCAGAGCCTCCGGCCGGGGTCTGGCCCGGTCCGGGGAGGCCGCGGCCGATCAATGACACTGGAGTTTGCCTGCCCATGAAGACGGTGAAGCGTGCGCTCGCGGCCTGCGCGGCCTTCCTGGCCGGTAGCGGCCCGGCCATGGCGGCCTGGTCCGACCTCAACCTGCGCGTCGGGGTGACCCCGCTCAGCCGCGACATCCACGGGCTGCACATGCTGATCCTCTGGATCTGCGTGGCCATCGCCGTCGCGGTGTTCGGCGTCATGATCTATTCGATCGCGACCTTCCGGAAGTCGAAGGGCGCAGTGCCGGCCACCTTCGACCACAGCACCAAGGCCGAGATCGTCTGGACGGTCATCCCGGTGCTGATCCTGGTCGGCATGGCGATCCCGGCGGCGAAGACGCTGGTCAGGATCGACGATTCGAGCGGCGCCGACATGACCATCAAGGTCACCGGCTACCAGTGGAAGTGGCAGTACGAGTACGTCGGCCAGGGCGTTTCCTATTACTCCACGCTCGCCCAGGCGAGCAATTTCGCCCGTGAGCTGCGTTCCGGAGTCGACCCGTACAGCGTGCAGAACTACCTGCTCGACGTGGACCACCCGCTGGTGCTGCCGCAGGGCGTGAAAGTCCGCGTGCTCGTGACCTCTGCTGACGTGATCCACTCCTGGTGGGTGCCCGACTTCGCCATCAAGAAGGACGCCATCCCGGGCTACATCAACGAGCTGTGGATCCTCGCCGACCAGGCGGGAACCTTCCGCGGCCAGTGCGTCGAGCTGTGCGGCCGCGACCACGGCTTCATGCCGATCGTGGTCGAGGTGAAGCCGCGCGCCGAGTTCGACGCGTGGCTCGCCGAGCAGAAGGCCGCCACCCAGGCCGCCAACGCCCCCGCGACCCAGGTCGCGCTGAACCATGTCGAGCCGGCGGCCGTGCGTGTCGCCGCCGCGGAGTAAGACACGATGAGCGCAACAGCCACCCACGTCGCGGGCGCCGCCCACGATCACCACGACGACCACGGCCCCGCGAAGGGCATCATGCGCTGGCTCACGACCACCAATCACAAGGACATCGGGACGATGTACCTGGTGTTCAGCCTGCTCATGTTCCTGCTCGGCGGCGCGATGGCACTGGTCATCCGGGCCGAGTTGTTCATGCCCGGCATGCAGATCGTCGACCCGGGCACGTTCAACACGCTGACCACGGTGCACGCGCTCATCATGGTGTTCGGCGCGGTGATGCCGGCGACGGTCGGGCTCGCGAACTGGATGATCCCCATGCAGATCGGCGCGCCCGACATGGCGCTGCCGCGCATGAACAACTTCAGCTTCTGGCTGCTGGTCGCCGCGTTCTCGCTGCTGATCCTGTCGCTGTTCATGCCCGGCGGCGGCCCTGCCGCCGGCTGGACGCTCTACCCGCCCCTGGTGCTGCAGACCGGCGACGCCCTGCCGCTCGCCATCTTCGCGATCCACCTCGCGGGCGCATCGAGCATCATGGGCTCGATCAACATCATCGTGACCATCATGAACCTGCGGGCGCCGGGCATGACGCTGCTCAAGATGCCGCTGTTCGTGTGGACCTGGCTCATCACCGCCTACCTGCTGATCGCCGTGATGCCGGTGTTCGCCGGCGCGGTGACCATGCTGCTCACCGACCACTTCTTCCACACGACGTTCTTTGCCGCGGCGGGCGGCGGCGACCCGGTGCTCTACCAGCACGTGTTCTGGTTCTTCGGGCACCCCGAGGTGTACATCATGATCCTGCCGGCGTTCGGGATCGTGTCGGAGATCATCCCGACGTTCT
>DAOMFD010000064.1:0-10262 GCA_035429605.1 Steroidobacteraceae bacterium
AGATGTCGGGCAATCCGAAGGCCTTCCGCGACCTGCTGCGCACCATGCACCACGGGGGCAGCGTGGCGCTGCTCGGCATCCCGCCCGACGACACCGCGATCGACTGGAACGAGGTGATCTTCAAGGGCCTGGTCATCAAGGGCGTCTACGGACGCGAGATGTTCGAGACCTGGTACAAGATGGCGGCGATGCTGCAGAGCGGGCTCGACATCTCGCCCATCATCACGCACCGCTTTCCCGTCGCCGACTACCGCGAGGGCTTCGAGATCATGCGGAGCGGCCAGTCCGGCAAGGTCATCCTCGACTGGGCCGCATGAGACGCCTCGCGCGGATCGTCGCCTGGATCCTCGGCGGACTCGCGGTCCTCATCGCGGGCTATACCGCGGTCACCTGGGCGCCCGACCGCCCGGTCGAGGAGCTCGTCGCGCGCTGGGCGCCGCCGCCCTCGACCTTCATCGACCTGCAGGGCATGAAGGTGCACGTCCGCGACGAAGGCGCGCGCGACGATCCCGTGCCGATCGTGCTGCTGCACGGGACCTCGGACTCGCTGCACACCTGGGACGGCTGGGTGCGGGCGCTCGAGGGCCGGCGCCGCGTCATTCGCGCCGACATGCCGGGCTTTGGCCTGACCGGCCCCTCGCCCGCGAACGACTACTCGATCGGCGCCTACGTGCGCTTCGTCGAGGCGCTGCTCGACCACTACGGCATCGAGCACTGCGTTCTGGCCGGGAATTCGCTCGGCGGCTGGGTCGCCTGGGAAACGACCTTGGCGCAGCCGCGGCGCGTCGACGCGCTGATCCTCGTCGACGCCGCGGGTTACCGCTACGAATCGCAGTCGGTGCCGATCGGCTTCCGGTTGGCCCGGATCCCGCTCCTGAACCGGCTGGTGCTCGTGACGCTGCCGCGCAGCCTGGTCGAGTCCAGCGTGCGCAACGTCTTCGGCGACCCGGACAGGGTGACGAGGGAGATCGTCGACCGTCATTACGAGCTCGCGCTGCGCGCGGGCAACCGGGCCGCCATCGTGCAACGCTTCCGGCAGGCCAAGGCTGGAGTGGACGAAGCGAGGATCCCGGAAATCAAGGTCCCGACGTTGATCCTCTGGGGAGGACGCGACAGGCTGATCCCGGCCGAGTACGGCGGCCTGTTCGAGCGCGACATCGCGGGCAGCAAGCTCGTGGTGTTCGAGGACCTGGGCCACATTCCGCAGGAAGAGGACCCGGCGCGGACCGTCGCGGCCGTACAGGACTTCCTCGCCACCCTGCCACCTGCCTCCCCCTGAGCGGACGCGGGCGCCCATTGTCGGCAATCACACGCACAGGCTGACCGATGGCCCGCATTCGCCTCCTCCGCTCGCTCTACCTGCAGGTGCTGGTCGCCGTCGTGATCGGCGCCGTGATCGGGTTCGCGTGGCCCGCGACGGGCGAGGCCCTGAAACCGCTCGGCGACGGCTTCATCAAGCTCATCAAGATGATGATCGGGCCGATCATCTTCTGCACCGTCGTGCTCGGCATCTCCGGCATGGAGGACCTGAAGAAGGTCGGCAAGACCGGCGGGCTGGCGCTCGTCTATTTCGAGGTGGTGAGCACGATCGCGCTCGTGATCGGCCTCGTGATCGTGAACGTGGTACGGCCCGGCGCAGGCGTGAATGCGGATCCCGCAACGCTGGATGCGTCCGCCGTCGCGCAGTATGCGAGCCAGGCGGAGTCCCACGGCGTCACGCAGTACATCCTCGACCTGGTCCCCTCCACGCTCGTCGGCGCCTTCGCCTCCGGCGAGGTGCTGCAGGTGCTGCTGGTCTCGGTGCTGTTCGGCTTCGCGCTGCACGCGGCCGGCGGCCGGCAGCTCGCGGTGTACCGCCTGGTCGAGCAGCTCTCGGCCGTCCTGTTCCGGGTGGTCGGCTTCATCATGCGGCTCGCGCCGCTCGGTGCGCTCGGCGCCATGGCCTTCACCATCGGCAAATACGGGCTGGACGCGCTCGTGTCGCTCGGCAAACTGATGGCGTGCTTCTACGCGACCTGCCTGCTCTTCATCTTCGGGGTGCTCGGCGGCATCGCCCGCTGGAATGGCTTCAGCGTCTGGCGCTTCATCCGGTACATCAAGGAAGAGCTCTTCATCGTGCTCGGCACGTCTTCGTCGGAGTCCGTCCTGCCGCGGATGATGACGCGCATGGAGGACCTCGGCGTCGAGCGGACGGTGGTCGGGCTCGTGATCCCGACCGGATACTCGTTCAACCTCGACGGCACGGCAATCTACCTCACCATGGCGGCCGTGTTCATCGCCCAGGCCACCAACACCCCGCTCGACCTGACACAGCAGCTCACGCTGCTCGCCGTCCTGCTGCTCACGTCGAAGGGCGCGGCCGGTGTCACGGGCAGTGGCTTCATCGTGCTGGCGGCGACACTGTCGGCCGTGGGGCACGTGCCGGTCGCTGGTGTGGCGCTGATCCTCGGCATCGACCGCTTCATGTCCGAGGCGCGCTCGCTCACCAACCTGATCGGCAACGGCGTGGCGACCGTCGTGGTCGGCAAGTGGTGCGGTCAGGTGGACGAATCGACGCTGCGGGCGCGACTGGCGGGCGCCGAGGAACCCTCGTCGAGCTAGCTCTGGCGAATGCTGCCGACCGCAGCGGTGCCTCGTCCACCCTGGCGCCGCGCGCCGTGCAGCGACTACCGGAACCGCTATGCCCAACCTGTTAGAACCGCTTGCATTCCAGCGCGGCCCGGCCATGAGCAATCGCCTCATGCTGGCACCGTTGACGAATACCCAGAGCCACGACGACGGCACGCTGTCGGACGAGGAGTTCCGCTGGCTCACCATGCGGGCCGAGGGCGGCTTCGGACTCACGATGACCTGCGCTTCCCACGTGCAGGCGCAGGGCCGCGGGTTTCCCGGGCAACTCGGCATCTGGTCGGACGCACACATCCCGGGGCTGACGCGGCTCGCGGCCACGATCAAGCGGCATGGCAGCCTGGCAATGGCGCAGTTGCACCATGCCGGAATGCGCTCACCGGCGGAGCTGATCGGCCAGCAGCCGGTGTGTCCGTCGGACAATTCCGAGAAAGGTGCGCGGGCGCTGACGGCGGCCGAGGTCGAGCAACTGGTCGAGGACTTCGTACTGGCAGCGCTGCGGGCGGAGCGCGCCGGATTCGACGGCGTGGAACTGCACGGCGCTCACGGCTACGTGCTGGCGCAATTCCTGAGCGCCGGGATCAATCATCGGGGCGACCGCTACGGTGGCTCGCTCGAGAATCGCATGCGAATCCTGTTCGACATCCTGCACGGGATACGCACACGCTGCCGGCCGGATTTCACGGTCGGGGTGCGATTGTCGCCCGAGCGCTTCGACCTGAGGCTCGCGGAGATGGCGGTGGTCGCACGGGAACTGATGGCGAGCGGGCTGATCGACTTCCTCGACCTGTCGCTCTGGGACGTGTTCAAGGAGCCGGAGGAGCCCGAGTTCAAGGGCCGCAGCCTGATGTCGTACTTCACCGGGCTCGAGCGCGGCAAGGTGCGGGTAGGCGTCGCCGGCAGGATCTCGAGCGGTCCGGATGCCCGACACTGCCTCGATGCGGGCGCCGACTTCGCGATCATCGGCCGCGCGGCGATCCTGCACCATGACTTCCCGCAGAGAGTGCGGACGGACCCTGGATTCAAGGCGGTGGGGCTGCCGGTCACGGCCGACTACCTCGCGTCCGAGGGTCTCTCGCCGCCGTTCATCCGCTACATGGGGAACTGGAAGGGGTTCGTGGCGGCCGCCTGACACCGCAGGTCCGGGAGGATTGTCTCTCCGCTTACCACGCACCAGGCCGAGCGGCGCTGCCGCGCGGACAACTGTGTCATGATTGCTGCGGCTCGATCCGGGGAGAGCCGTGCGGACCTCACGTCGCGGGGGAACCATGAGCGGCAGCAACGAGCGAGAAGGCGGACGCGCGTCCGGCGACCTGCCCGCCGGCGGCAACGCCGTCGTCATCGAAGCCTGGAACACCGTCCTCTACGAGAAGTTCTGCCGCTTCAAGCACCTGCTCGTCGAGGGCCTGTCGCAGCACAGCGACGCGGCGCTCGAGCGCTGCCGGTACCAGCCCGGCGCACGCGTCCTCGACGTCGGCTGCGGTTTCGGCGACAGCACGCTGCGCATCGCCGACAAGGTGGCTCCCGGTGGCGAAGCCGTCGGCGTGGACTGCGCCGAGAACTTCGTCCGCGGTGCCGCGGACGAGGCGCGGGAAGCCGGCATCCAGAACGCGCGATTTTTCGCTGCCGACGTGCAGTCCGACGACCTGCAGGGCCCCTACGACCACGCATTCGCGCGATTCGGCACAATGTTCTTCGACATGCCCGGAGCTGCCATGCGCAACATCCGCAAGGCATTGAAGCCTGGCGGCACGTTCATGCAGATCGTCTGGCGCCGCCGCGAGGACAACCCCTGGCTGTACGAGGCCGAGTTGCGCGTGAAGGCGATCGTGCCCGCCGTCTCGCACGAGGAGACCAACCAGGTGCATTGCGGGCCGGGACCGTTCTCCATGTCCGGGCCCGACATGGTCAGCTCGATGTTGACCGCCGCGGGATTCGAGCGCATCGCCTTCGAGCGCTACGACTGCGACATCTGCATCGGCCGCGACCTGAACGACGCCGTGGAGTTCGCGATGGCGCTGGGCCCGGCCGGCGAGGCCATGCGCCTGGCGGGTGAGGCCGCCGAACGGCTGAAGCCCGAGGTCATCGCGGCGCTGGAGGCAGCGCTCGCGCCGTACGTGCGGCCGGACGGCGTGTGGGCTCCGTCGAGCACGTGGTTCATCAGCGCGACGAGTCCCGGCTGACCCCGGCGCGAATCAGTCGATCGCGCAGCCCAGGCAATAGGCGTAGGTATTCCCCGGGTCCCGGAGCCGCTCGAGACGCTGCACTTCCTTCAGCAGCGGAGCCAGGGCCTTCGGGACCACGGGCAGCGCGGACTTCGGCAGCAGCGGCGCGACCACCCGGGCGACTGCGATGCGTACCCTGAGCCCGAGCGCCTCGCCGATGCTCACGTCGTCGTCGTAGTACTCGACGTCGTAGTCATCGCCGAGCTTGGCGAGCCCCGCGGCGACGTCGATCGCGTCCTCGTAGCCCCCGAGCTGGTCCACGAGTCCGACTTTCTTCGCATCGGATCCCGCCCACACGCGTCCCTGGGCGACCTTGTCCACGGCTTCGTAGGACATCGTGCGTGCCTTCGCCACGTCACCGACGAAGTCCCTGTAGCCGCGCTCGATCGTCTGCTGGATCAGGTCCTTCGAGAGGTCGCTCATGGGCCGGTCGAGCCGGAACTCACCGGCGAGCGCCGTCGTGCCGACGCCATCCGTGTGCACCCCGAGCCGCTCGAGCGAGCGCTGGAACGTGGGCATCATGAAGAAGATCCCGATCGAGCCGGTCAGCGTGGCCGGGCTGGCCACGATCTTGTCCGCGGCCATCGCGATGTAATAGCCGCCCGAGGCGGCGAGGCTGCTCATCGAGGCGACCACGGGCTTGCCGCTCTTGCGCACCGCCTCGACCTCGCGACGGATCACGTCGCTCGCGAACACGCTGCCCCCGGGGCTGTCGATGCGCAGCACGACCGCTTTCACTTCCTCGTCGTTGGCGGCATCACGCAGCTCGCCGGCGAGCGTGTCGGCGCCGATCATGCCCGGCAACTCCTCGCCCGGCACGATGTCGCCGGACGCCACGATCACGGCGACCTTCTGCTTCGATTTCGACGTGAGCGCCTGCTCGGAGTCCACGTTCGCGAGGTAGGAGTCGAAATCCACGCCGATGTAGGAATGCGTGTCCTCGTCCTCGCCGGTGACCTGCGCGAGGCGGTCCTCGACGTCGAGCCGGCCCTTGAGCGAGGTGACGAGCCCCGCATCCAGCGCCATCTTCGCCAGGTCGCCGTCCGCCTTGCGCAGCAGCGCGGCCGACTCGTCCGCGTACGACTGCAGGCGGTCCGGCTCGAATTCGCGCGCCGCCGCGACGTCCGACTTGTAGGTGTTCCACGCCGCGCCCAGCCACCCGACGCTTTCCTCGCGCGAGGCCGGCGACATGTCGTTGCGGCTGAAGATCTCGACGGCCGACTTGTACTCGCCGACGCGGAATATGTTGACGTCGACCGACAGCTTGTCGAGCGCGTCCTTCACGAACAGGTCGTAGTTGTCGTAGCCGTCGACGTAGGCCGCGCCCATCGGGTCGAGGTAGATCTCGTCGGCGTGCGCCGCGAGGTAGTACTGGTTCTGCTCGTAGTAGTCGCCGTAGGCGATGACCGGCTTGCCGGACGCGCGGAAGTCGTCGATCGCGGCGGCGACTTCCTGCAGCTTCGCGAGGCCGCCGCCCTCGAGGCCGCCGAGATCGAGATACAGCGAACTGATGCGGTCGTCGTCCGCGGCCGACTCGATGGCGTCCACGACGTCGCGCAGCAGGGTCTCCTTCGGCTCGGTGCGCAGCGCCTTCGACAGCGCCCGCTCGACCGGGTCCCCGGTGAGCTGCTCGACCAGGGGGCCGTGCGGGTCGATGACCAGCGCGGACTTGTCGCGGACGAGCGGGATGGGTGCGGAGAACAGCCCGACGACGAGGCTGAACAGCACCAGCAGCAATACGAGGTGCAGGACCTTGCGCAGCCCGTCGAGGCCGCTCCAGATCCAGCGCAGGACTTTGCCGATCGCGCGGAACATTCGCTACCCGGTGCGCGGGTGCGGCGAGCGCACCCGTGCGTCCGGACGGAGCGTCAGACCTTCTCTTCGATGCGCGCAGCCTTGCCCGTGCGATCGCGCAGGAAGTACAGCTTCGCGCGGCGCACGTGCCCGCGGCGCTTGACCGTGATCGCGCCGAGCGACGGGCTGTAGGTCTGGAACACGCGCTCCACGCCCTCGCCGTGCGAGATCTTGCGCACGGTGAACGACGAGTTGAGGCCGCGGTTGCTCTTCGCGATGACCACGCCTTCGTAGGCCTGGACGCGCTCGCGGTCGCCTTCCTTGACCTTCACCTCGACGACGACGGTGTCGCCCGGGCCGAAGTCCGGAACCTCGCGCTGCATGCGCTCCTTCTCGAGCGTGGCAATGATGTTGCTCATGTCTCACCTTTCTCGCAGTGTCTGCGTCCCTGCCCCAACCGCGAAGCATCCTGCTCCGCTCGGTATTCGTCGAGGAGCTTGCGCTCCGCGTCATCCAACGGCCGCTTCCGCATCAGGTCCGGGCGCCGTTCCAGCGTCCGCCCGAGCGCCTGCTTGCGGCGCCAGCGCTCGATCGCGGCATGGTTGCCGCCCTTGAGCACTTCCGGCACCTCGCGCCCCTGCCACGTCTCCGGCCGCGTGTAGTGCGGCCAGTCGAGCAGCCCGCCGGCGAACGATTCCTGTTCGGCCGACTCGGCGCAGCCGAGCGTTCCCGGCAGCAGCCTCGCCACCGCGTCGACCAGCATCAGCGCCGGCAGCTCCCCGCCGGACAGCACGATGTCGCCGACCGACAGCGACTCGTCGATGCAGGTCTCGACGAACCGCTCGTCGACGCCCTCGTACCGGCCCGCGACCAGCACCAGCTCACCGAGGGCCGCCAGTTCGGCGACCTTCCGCTGCGTCACCGGTGTGCCGTCGGCGGCAAGGTACACCCGCCGCGCCTCCGGCACGAGCCGCTCCGCCTCGACCATGGCGAGCCTCAACGGCTCCGCCTTCAACACCATCCCGGGGCCGCCGCCGTAGGGCCGGTCGTCCACCGTCTTGTGCACGTCCGTGGCGAACTGCCTGGGGTTCACCGTCCGGACCTCGAGCACGCCGCGCTCCAGTGCCCGGCCGAGCACGCCGAAGCGCACGGCCTGCTCGACGAACTCGGGAAACAACGTGACGACCACGATCTTCACGCACGCTCCCGCCCCGTCAATCGTCCGGGTGCCAGTCCAGCATCACCCGTCTCGCATCGAGGTCCACGGCGACCAGCCTCTGCGGGACCAGGGGCACCAGTCGTTCCCGGTCTCCCTTCAGCACGAGCACCGGGTGGGCCGGCAGTTCCATCACGCTGTCGACTCGCCCGAGGGAAACGCCCTCGCGGTTCAGCGCCTCGAGACCCACCAGGTCGTGCCAGTAGTACTCGCCCGGCGCGGTCGGCCGCAGCTCTGAGCGGTCCACCTGGACCTCGCAGCCCGTCAACGCCTGGGCCGCCTCGCGCGACCCCACACCCTCCAGGCGGACGGCCACGGCACGCCCTGCCCGCTTCCACTCCAGGACGGTCCGCCGCTCGGCTTGTCCCGCCCGGACCAGGTCCCATGATCCGTACGCGACGATACCCTCCGCTGGATCGGTGTAGGACGTGACCTTCACCCAACCCTGCACCCCGAACGGGGCGCCGATGCGGCCGAGCACCACTGCGCGCCGGTCACTGCCGGGGCGCGTACCGCCCATCCGGTCAGGCCGCGGCCTTGGCCTTGCGATAGCCCTTGAGGAGCTGCGCGACCCGATCCGAAGGCTGGGCGCCACGGCTCACCCAGTGGTCGATGCGGTCGAGGTCGAGTCGCACCTCTTCGCTCGCGCCCTTGGCGACCGGGTTGAAGAACCCGACCTGCTCCAGGGTGCCACCGCCGCTGCGGCGGCTGTCGGTCACGACCACGTGGTAGAAGGGCTCCTTCTTGCCACCGCGGCGCATCAAGCGGATCGTCACCATCGTCAGACTATGCCTCGTTCAGGGCGGCCCGGTGCCTGCACGGCGCCCGGCCAAAAAAGAGCCGCGAACTATACCGAAAATCCCTGCCGAAAGAAATGCTTGTGGCGGCCTCAGCCGAGGCCGGGCGGCAGGCGGCCGGCCATGGCCCGCATCATGCGGCCAAGGCCCCCCTTGCCCATGCCCTTCATCATCTTCTGCATCTGCAGGAAGTTCTTGAGCAGTCGGTTCACGTCGGCCACGTGGGTGCCCGACCCTGTCGCGATCCGGCGGCGGCGCGAGCCGTCGATGACCTTCGGGTAGCGGCGCTCCTGCGGGGTCATGGAGCAGATGATGGCGACCTGGCGCCGGATTTCGCGCTCCTGGCCGAGCGGCGCCGCTCCGGCGCGCGCGGTCAGGTGCGCCGGGAGCTTCTCCATCAGGGCCGAAATGCCGCCCATGCCCTCGAGCTGCCGCAGCTGGGCCAGCAGGTCGTTCATGTCGAAGTCCTTGCCCTTCGCGACCTTGCGGGCGAGCTTCTCGGCCTCCTCGCGATCGACCTTGCGGGTGACCTCCTCGACGAGGCTCAGCACGTCGCCCATCCCCAGGATGCGGGACGCCATGCGCTCCGGCTGGAAGGCCTCGAGGGCCTCGGGCTTCTCGCCGACGCCGACGAACAGGATCGGCCGCCCCGTGACCTGCCGCACCGACAACGCGGCGCCCCCCCGCGCGTCGCCATCGGCTTTGGTGAGCACCACGCCCGTGAGGTCGAGCGCCGCCCCGAACGCCCGGGCCGCATTCACCGCGTCCTGGCCCGCCATGCTGTCGACGACGAAGAGCGTCTCGATGGGCTGGAGCGACGCGCCGAGTTCGCGCACCTCCTGCATCATCGCGTCGTCGACGTGCAATCGCCCCGCCGTGTCGACGAGCAGCACGTCGTAGAGTCCGCGACGCGCCTCGTCCAGGGCACCCGCGGCGATCGCCAGCGGCGACTGCGACGGATCGGCGTGGGCCACGTCCACGCCGAGCTGCTGCCCGAGCCGCTCAAGCTGCAGCATGGCGGCCGGCCGGTACACGTCGGTCGAGACGAGCAGCACCCGCTTGCGCTCCCGATCCTTGAGCCAGAGCGCGATCTTCGCGGCCGTGGTCGTCTTGCCCGCGCCCTGCAGCCCCGCGAGCAGGATCACGGCCGGCGGCTGCGTGCGCAGGTTCAACGGCCGCACGCCCTCGCCCATGACCCGCACGAGTTCCTCGTGGATCACGCGCACCAGTGCCTGTCCCGGCGTCAGGCTCTTGTGGATCTCGAGGCCGACCGCGCGCGCCTTGACCGCATCGATGAACGCCTTGACCACCGGCAGCGCCACGTCCGCCTCGAGCAGCGCCATCCGCACTTGCCGCAGCGTGTCGGCGATGTTCTCCTCGGTGAGGCGCCCGCGGCCGCGCAGTCCCTCGACGACGGCGGCGAGGCGGGAGGAAAGCTTGTCGAACACGGTGGTCCCCGGATCCGGTAATGCTGCGCGTGCGGCGGAGCGCGGATTATAGAGGCCGCGCCTCCTCACGCCAGCGCCGTTGTGCCATCATTTCACGGTCGCCGCTGCACCGGACCCGCGCTTGCTCCTGCCCCTCATCGCCGTCGCCTGCTAC
>DAOMFD010000065.1:0-10166 GCA_035429605.1 Steroidobacteraceae bacterium
GGTTGCTGCATTCGGCGAGGCTGCTCATGTCGAGCACGGTCCTGCCGTCCTCGAGATGCAGGCGCGCGCCGGCACCGCCGACGACCGTCGGGGCATCCCAATGCGACTGGACGCACCAGCTGTGCAGGACGGTCCGCCGTTCGATGCTCAACTGTCCCCCAGGGGGCGGACGGTGGCGAGGTACCGCGCCCGTCCTGATTACGTATTGGCCCGCAATTCTACAACGAGGCCGTGGGGCACCGGCATCGGCGGCGGGTCCGTACCCCACGAAGACTTCGCCTTGTGGCGGCGCCCGACCTGCGCGACCATGTCGACGCTAGGCTCAACGGGGGACGATCATGGCACACCGTCGTTTTGCGTCGATCGTGTCGCTGGCCGCATGGAGCGTCGCCGCCGCCGGCCCGGCAGTCGCGCAGTCCCAACCGAAGCAGGTCGTCAAGCCACCGATTTCCCAGGCCTGGATCGATGTGGCGACGTTCTCCGGGTTCGGCATGGGCGGGGGCATGGGACCAGGGTCTGGCTCTGGCCAGGGCATGATGGGCATGACCCTGGGGGCCATGATGGGCGGCCATGCCGCGCAAGCCGAGTTCGGCAACACGCAGACCGGCACCACCGGGCGCTGGATGGACGTGACCCTCTACACGAGCCGCAATCCGAACCTGCAGCAGGCGACGCAGTCGGTCCCCACGGTGACCGGACTCGCGCCGACGCTCAAGCTGATGACGCCGGAGCGGCCGAAGCCGGCTCCCAAGGACGATGACACCCCCACCGATTTCAACTACGAACCGCCCAAGGGCAAGTTCGTTCTGTACTGGGGTTGCTCGGAAACCGTGCGCCCGGGACAGCCGAAGGTCGTGGACCTCCAGACGTCCACCATGGCGGAATTCGCCAAGTTCTTCGAGTCACGGCGCTCCACCACTCGCGGGGCGCATGCGACCGTCGGCCGCCCGATCTGGCCGAGCAAGGACGACAAGCGTGTATTCCCAGCCGGCGCCTCGATCGTCGGCCAGCACGCTTACCAGGGCGACGGCGTGCCGGAGAGCTTCAAGTTCGCGATTCCCGCCGCGCAGGACATCATGCCAGCGGTGCAACTCAAGCAATCCGATCAGGGCAAGTTCATCAAGCTCGACTGGAATGCGATCCCGGCCGCGCGCGCGTACTTCCTCGGCAGCATGGGCGCGAGGGAAGGCGAACAGAACACCATCGTGATCTGGACCTCGAGCGAACTGCCGGACAGCGGCTTCGGCCTGTTCGACTACCAGACCAATGCGGCCGTCGACAAGTGGCTCAAGGACAAGGTCCTGCTGCCGCCGACCACGACGACCTGCGCGATCCCGAAGGAGGCGGCCGGCCAGGGCATGCTCCGCGCGATCGCGTATGGCAGTGAGCTCAACATGGCGTATCCGCCGCGCCCCACCGATCCGAACGTCCCGTGGGAGCCGGACTGGAACGTGAAGATCCGCGTGAAGTCGATGACCACGACCATGGTCGGCATGCCCGCAGGATCCATGCCCGGCGCCGAAGGCGCCGACACCGAGGGCATGACCGACGCACCGCCGCCTGGGGAGGGCCAGCCGGCGCAACCCGCCGAGCCGCCGAAGAAGAAGAAGAGCTGGAACCCGCTCGAGGTGCTGAAGGACGTCGTGGAGGGCAACCACTAGGCCAGGGGCGGCGACCTTGCCGTGCTGATCAGGAAGCGGCGGTAGCCACCGGCGCACGGCTGAGCCGAACCGCACGGCGACGTTCAGGTACCGGCGGCTGGTGCGGCCGGCTCGACGTGGACCGGCGTGCCATTCAAAACGGCCGTGCCCGACAGTTCGTCGATACGCCGATCGTCGATGATGTCGTTGATGCTGACGCCCGGCGTTCGCGCGGCGACCGACAGACGCGCTCCGTCCCGATCGTGCCCCCACCCGTGCGGCAGGCTCACCACACCCGGCATGACGTCGGTCGTGATCTCCGCCGCGACCTCGACGGCGCCGACCCTGGACTTGAGGCGCACTATGCCGCCATCGGCGATCCCGCGCCGCATCGCATCGTCGGGGTGGATCATCAGCGTGCAGCGCGGCTTGCCCTTCACCAGCCGGTGACTGTTGTGCAGCCACGAGTTGTTGCTGCGCACGTGCCGGCGTCCGATGAGCACGAGATCGGCTGGGGGCGCGTCGAGTGCGCGCGCCGCGCGCGCAAGGTCGGCGACGTACGCATCGGGCGCCAGTCGGATGCGCCGATCCGCGGTCGCGAGCCTGCGCTGCAGGCAGGGTTCCAGCGGTCCCAGGTCGACGCCGTGCGGCGAGGCGCGTAGCCGCGCCAGCGACAGCCCCTGCGGTCTCCGGTCGGGCGCCTCGAGTTCGCGACGCATCGCGCCGAAGCCCGGCAGTCGCGCCAGCATTGCCAGCGGACCGCGGTTCTCCTGGCCGTAGCGCCCGGTGCGCAGCATCCAGTCGAGCAGCCCGTCCGGCCCCAGGCGGCGCGCGACGAGGCCGCGGGCACTGGCGAGTCGGCGCTCGAGACCCGGCTGCGTGCGCAGCCGCAACGTCAGTTCTCCCAGGATCTCGTCGTCGTGCAGCGCGCCGGGCGGCGGCTCGAACAACGCGGGCGCGTACTTGACGACGTTGCGGACCGCGAACCCCGAGAGCGCGACGTCGTAGTGGCCGTGCTCGAGCGGGCTCGTCGGCGGCAGGATCACGTGCGCGTGGCGCGTCGTCTCGTTGATGTACGGGTCCACGGCGACCATGAAATCCAGGCCGGCCAGCGCGCGGTCGAGCTGGCGCCCGTTGGGCGTGGACAGGACCGGATTGCCGGCGACCGTGACGAGCGCGCGGACCTGCCCCTTGCCCTCGGTGAGTATCTCGTCGGCGAGGGTCGCGACCGGCAGCTCGTTGCCGAACTCGGGCAGGCCGCGCACCCGCGACCGGAACCGGTCGCGGTGTCCCGGCGAGCCGTAGGCGCGGGTCAAGTCGACCGCTGGTTCCGCGAACATCATGCCGCCCACGGCGTCCATGTGCCGCGTCAGCAGGTTCAGGCAGTAGATGAGCCAGAGCGTCAAACCGCCGAACTCCTGCGTGCACGCGCCGACGCGTCCGTAGACGAGCGCGCGGGGCTCCGCGGCAATCTCGCGTGCGAGCTTCTTGATGCGCGCGAGCGGAATCCCGGTCCGCTCGGCAAGCCGTGGCGGATCGAACTGCATCACGGCCCGGTGCAGCGTCTCCACGCCGTCGAGCTGCGCCTGCAGGTGACCAGGACTCGCGAAGCCACCATCGAAGATTTCGCGCAGCAGGGCCAGCAGCAGGTACACGTCCGTGCCGGGGCGGATGGGCAGGTACTCGTCGGCAATCTGCGCCGACTCGGTCCGCCGCGGGTCGATGACGATGAATCGGCCGCCGCGCGCCCGGAGCGCCTCGATGCGCTTCTCGAACCCGGGTGCGCTCATGATCGAGCCGCCGGACGCGACGGGATTTCCGCCGATGCACACGAACAACTGCGTCCGGTCGACGTCGGGCACCGGCACCAGGAACTGGTGACCGAACATCATCTGCGACGCCATCATGTGCGGCAGCTGGTCGACGCTCGTGGCGGAATACAGGTTGCGCGTGCGCATCGCGCGGATGAAGTCGCCGATGCCCAGCATCGCCCCGAGGTTGTGCACGATCGGGTTGCCGGCGTAGATGGCCACGGCGTCCTTGCCGAACCTCGCGCGCACGTCGCCGATGCGCCGCTCGACCTCGTCGAACGCATCGGGCCATGAAATCTCCTGCCACCCGCCGTCGGTGCGACGCACCGGCCGGCGCAGACGATCGGGATCCTCGTGGATGTCCTTGAGCGCCACGGCTTTCGGGCAGATGTGGCCGCGACTCAGCACGTCGTCGCGATCAGCCTTGATCGAGATGACCTTGCCGCCGTCATGCTCCACGACGATGCCGCACATCGCCTCGCAGATCGGGCAGGTCCGGTGATGCAGCTGGTGCTCCGCCATCTCGCTGCCCTCGCCTTCTAGATCAACCGTCGATCAGCCCCTGCGGCGACGACTCACGAGGCCGAGGGCCGCGCCGATCAGCACCACCAACGGATCGGTGGCACCGCCGCCCGACTTGTTCTTCTTCTTCTGTCCGCACGTCGTGTTCCCGACGACCGTCGCGCCGGTGAGGCTGAAGCTGTACAAGGTGCCCTGGCTGCAAGCGCCGCCGGACGGCGTGACTCCCGCGAAGGTGGTGTCGTCCAGCTGGAGCAGGCGCGTGTTGGGGCTCGCGCCCTGGCTCCCGTCGAAACTGTAGTGCTTCGTGAAGCCGGTCCCGTCCAGCGCCACGGAAAAGATCGTCCCGGCGGTCGTCTCCGCCCCGCTCGAATTCGTGCCGCCCCCCTGGGTCGTGCCGTAGAGTCGGCCGTCGAGCGCCAACGTCAGTCCACCGGCGGGAAATGCGCCCTCGGGTGCGTCGAAGTCGTGGAGCACGGTCAGCAGCAACGAGTTCGGATCGAGTGAGTACAAGGTGCCCACGCCGTTGGCGCCACCCAGGTTCGCGATGCCGTAGAGCAATCCGTTCTGCCCGTCGGTCAGGCCGCCGACCGGGCGCGCGCCATCCACGTTGATCGCCGGACTGCCGCTGGAGAGAGCCGGGAACTGGTGCACGACTTCGAATCCACTGCCGTCCATGTGCACCCGGAAGATGACGCCGCGTCCGTCGACGCCACCATTGCTCGTCGTGCCGTACAGGTAACCGTCCGGGGCCTGCAGCAGGCGGCCGACCGGCGTGACGCCATCGTCGTTCTTGATCACGGAGTCCGTCGCACTCGAGGTGACCGCGCCGAACTCGTGCAGCAACTGGAATGCCGTCCCGTCCATGGTCATGCGGAACACGACCCCGGTACCGTTGGCACCACCGGCCGCCGTCACGCCATACAGGTTCCCGTCGCTGCCCTCGAGCAATTGCGACTCGGGACGCGCGCCGTCCGTATTCACCGGCATGTTCACCACGTTGACCGTGGTGTAGCTGGCAAAGCGGTACAGGACGGTGAAATCCGTGCCGTCCTTCTTGAGGCGATAGATCGTCCCGGTGGAGTACGCCTGGTCCGCCGCGCCGTAGCTCGTAGAGCCGTACAGCAGGCCGTCGCTGCCTTCGATCACGCCGGCCGCGGGCGTGGAACCTTCCGATCCCTGGAACTGGTGCAGGGTCTTCACCGACAGTCCGTCGCGCGTGGCGCGATAGACGACCCCGCCCGACACGATGGTCCGGGAGGTGCCGGTACCGTACAGCGCTCCATCGGTGGTGCCCATCACCACGCCGCCACTCGGCACCGACAGGTTGAAGGCAACGATCGTGGACACGGCGGGCGCCGTCTGCCCGAAGGCAGCTGAAGTGATCATCAGGAGCGCGGCCGCGCTCGGGACTCGGGCCAGGCGATCGGGCCTGATCGGCAGCACGCGACGCAACGACATCATCGTCATTCGGTCTCCAGGGTCCCGGGCAGGGCTGCCCGACGGGGAAGGTTGCGGATTGTGCCGGATTCCGGCGAGAAGCGCATGACGCGGGCCTGACCGCGGTCCAGTCGCTAGAATGCGCGCCCCGATTCCCGCCGCGGAGCGCGCCGGCCTTGATCCTGCTACGGCACACGACGCTGGCACGCGGCGCCAGGCCACTGATCGAGGACGCCAGCCTGCAGATCCACCCGGGCTGGCGCGTCGGGCTGGTCGGCGCGAACGGCAGCGGCAAGTCGAGCCTGTTCGCGTTGCTGCGCGGCGAGTTGCACGCCGAGTCCGGGGACTGCGAAGTTCCCTCCGCGTGGCACATTGCCAGCGTCAGCCAGGAGACCCCGCCCCTCGACCAGCCAGCCATCGAGTTCGTGCTCGACGGCGACGTCGAGTTGCGGAACGTCGAGCGGGCCCTTGCCGAGGCCGAGCGCGATCACGATGGCCACGCCGTGGCCGAGTGCCATGCAAGGCTGGACGCGATCGACGGGTACTCGGCGCGCGCACGCGTGGCCGCCATGCTCGCCGGGCTCGGATTCGGGACCGCCGATCTCGAGCGTCCGGTCGCGGACTTCTCCGGCGGATGGCGCATGCGCCTCAACCTCGGACGCGCGCTCGCGAGCCGCGCCGACCTCCTGCTGCTGGACGAGCCCACCAACCACCTCGACCTAGACGCCGTGGTCTGGCTCGAGCGCTGGCTCGCCAACTGGCGCGGCACGCTGCTGGTGGTGTCCCACGACCGGGACTTCCTCGACGGCTGCGTGTCGCACGTCGCGCAGATCGAGTCGCGGCGCCTGACCCTCTATGCGGGCAACTACTCCGCGTTCGAGCAGCAGCGTGCCGCGCGCCTCGCCGTGCAGCAGGCCCTGTACGAGAAGCAGCAGCGCGAAATCGCGCACATGACGGATTTCGTGCGCCGATTCCGTGCCAAGGCGAGCAAGGCGCGGCAGGCCCAGAGCCGGCTCAAGGCGCTCGACCGGCTGGAACGCATCGCGCCCGCGCACGTCGACGCTCCGTTCGACTTCGAGATTCCGGCGCCCGAGCGCTCGCCGGACCCGCTGCTCGCGCTCGACGACGCGAACCTGGGCTACGCCGGGCGGCCCGTGCTCGAGGACGTGAGCCTGTCGCTGCGTCCGGGGGCGCGGCTCGGGCTGCTGGGACCGAACGGCGCAGGGAAATCCACGCTGGTGAAATCCATTGCCGGCGAGATTCCGGTGCTCGCGGGGCAGCGGACCGAGGGCCACGGCCTGAGGATCGGATACTTTGCGCAGCACCAGCTCGAGCAATTGCGGCCTGACGAGTCGCCGCTGCAGCACCTCGCCCGCATCGACGGGCAGGCGCGTGAGCTCGATCTCCGGACCTACCTCGGCAGCTTCGATTTCCGCGGCAGCATGGCCGATGCACCCGTCGGCGCCTTCTCCGGCGGCGAGAAGTCACGCCTGGCCCTGGCGCTCATCATCAGGCAGCGGCCCAACCTGCTGCTGCTCGACGAGCCCACCAACCACCTCGACCTCGAGATGCGCTACGCACTGACCCGCGCGCTCGCCGGCTACGAGGGCAGCATCGTCCTCGTGTCCCACGACCGCTCGCTGCTGCGCACCGTGTGCGACAGTTTCCTGCTGGTGGCCGACGGCCGCGCCGAGGAGTTCTCCGGCGACCTGGACGACTACCTCGCCTGGCTCTCGGAGCGACGCGCGCGCAGCGGCGCCAGACTGGCGCCCGAAGCCGCGACGGGCCGGGAGATCCGACGCGCGCAACGGGAGACCTCGCATGCGGAACGCCAGGCACGCCTGGCGCGCCGGCGACCGCTGGCCCGGGAAGCCGGCGCCCTGGAACGCGAGGTCACCGCCCTCGAGGCGGAGAAGCGGGAACTCGAGGCGCGCCTGTCCGACGCTGCGTTCTACGCGGGCGGCAATGGCGCGGAAGTGCAAGCGGCAACCCGGCGCTGCGCCGAAATCGCCCGCAGGCTCGAGCAGGCCGAAGCGCGCTGGCTGGAACTGCAGGGCGAGCTCGAGGCGATCGGCGACGCCTGATGCCAGCCACGCGGGTCGCAGCGCCTCAGGGCGTCACCACCACCTTGCCGATGGCACGCCGTGCCTGGAGCGACTCGAACGCTGCGGCGTAGTCCGCGAGGTCATGCGTCTCCCCGACGACCGGCTTCAGCCGACCCGACTGGAACATCTCCCAGAGTTCGGCCACGTTGCGCTTCTGCACCTCGGGCTCCCGCTGGACGAAACTTCCCCAGAAGACACCGACGATCGAACAGCCCTTGAGCAGCGGCAGGTTGAGCGGGATGCTCGGGATCTGCCCCGCGGCGAACCCGATGACGAGGTAGCGCCCGCCCCAGGCCATGCTGCGCAGCGCCGGCTCGGCGAGATCGCCGCCGACGGGATCGTAGACGACGTCCACGCCCTTTCCGCCCGTGATCTCCTTCAGGCGCTGGCGCAGGTCCTCGGTCGAATAATTGACCAGGTGCGCAGCGCCGAGGGAGCGGGCCAGTTCGAGCTTCTCGGCAGTGCTGGCCGCGGCGATCACCGTCGCGCCCATCTCCCGGCCCAGCTCGACGGCGGTCGTTCCGACGCCACCGGCGGCGCCCAGCACCAGCAGGGTCTCGCCGGGCGCCAGCGACGCCCGCTGCTTCAAGGCGTGCAGCGTCGTGAAATACGTGATGCAGACGCCGGCCGCTGCCTCGAACGACAGGCCGGGCGGCGCCGGGACGACGAGCGACGCGCGCGCGGCGACACGCTCTGCCAGGGTCCTTCCGCACGCGGCGACGACGCGATCGCCGACTCGCAGGTGCTTCACGCCCTCGCCCACCGAGCTCACGACCCCCGACATCTCCGAACCGACGACGAACGGCAGCGGGGGCCTTTCCTGGTACAGGCCCCGGATCGTGAGCAGGTCCGGGAAATTCAGCGCCGCCGCCTTCACGTCGACGACGACCTCGCCAGGCGCCGCCACGGGCTCCGGCCAGTCCGCCTCGAGTCTCAAGCCCTCGATGCCGGTCAATTCCCGGCAGACCACTGCACGCATTCAACCTCCCGGTCGGCCGTGGGCCGACATGTATCGTTCGTCGAGACCAGCGGCGGAGCCCTGGTCGAATCGCTTGCCAGCCACGATCGGGCTACCACCGCCGCCGGCAATGGTGCTTCAGGTCCGGATCAGGTGCCTGCCCAGCTCGGGGATCGAACCGCAGCCGAGCAGCAGCATCGTGCGCTCCATCTCGGTGCGGAGGATCCCGATCGCGTGGCGGACGCCCGCCTCGCCGCCGGCCGCGAGCCCGTACAGCGCGGCACGGCCGATCATGACCCCGTGCGCCCCCAGCGCGATCGCCTTCAGGACGTCGGAGCCGCGGCGGAATCCGCCGTCCACCAGCACCGTCAGCCGGTCGCGCAGTTCGCTCGCGACCGCCGGCAGCAGTTCCACGCCCGACACGCAGGTGTCGAGTTGTCGTCCACCGTGGTTCGAGAGCACGACGCCGTCGCACCCTGCCTCGGCCGCGCGGCGCGCATCCTCGATGCACAGCACGCCCTTCACGACGAGCTTGCCGGGCCAGCGCGCGCGGATGCGCTCGACGTCGCGCCACGACAGCCGCGAATTGATCTGCGAGAAGCTGTACTTGGCGCCGATCAGCGCGGAGTACTTGCCGGGCGGCAGGAACTCCGTCAGGTTCTCGAACGTCGGCGCGCCGGACGGGAACATGACGCGCGCGAGCCAGCCGGGATGGCTCAGCACGTCGAGCTTGCTCGCCAGGCTGAGCTGCATCGGCGCGCTGTAATTGCGCTGGTCCCACTCGCGCGCGCCGAGCACCGGCGCATCGGCCGTGATCACGAGCACTTCGCAGCCGGCCTCGCGGACGTGGTCGGTCAGTCGGTCGACCACGTTCTGGTCCTTGTAGGCGTACAGCTGGTACCAGTGATTGCCCTGGACCGCTGCCGCCAGCCGCGCCACCGAGCAGTTCGACGCCGTGCTGAGCGTGAACGGGACGCCGGCCTCGCGGGCCGCGCTCGCCAGCGCGATGTCGCCCTGCTTCCACAACAGGCCATTGAACCCGGTCGGCGCGATGACGATCGGCAGGTTGACGGGCTTGCCGAAGATCTCCGAGCCCATGTCCGGAGGGCCCGCGCCGACCAGCGCCCTGGGCTGCCAGGTGATCTTCTCGAACACGTCGCGGTTGCGCCGCAGCGTCACCTCGTCCTCGGCGCCGCCCTCGACATACTCGTAGGAGAAATTGGGGAGGCGCCGGCGGGCGACGCGACGCAAATCCTCGATCGTGATCGCCCTGCGGAAATCGCGGCCGGCGTAGTGCTGCCGTTTCATGCCCGTCCTGCCCTGTCGTGGACCAGTTCCGTGATGCGCAGCGCCGTCTCGAGCGCGTGCAGTCCGTCCTCGCCCGACACGACGGGTGGCGTACCGTCGCGCACGGACCTGAGGAACGCCTCGATCTCGAGCCTGAGCGCATCGCCCTGCTCGTATCCCCGCTCCTCGATCGACACCTGGCCCGGCGCCGCACGCGCCCCCTCGGGCGGCTTGCGCACGATGGTGAGGATCTTCTGCTGCAGGTCGATGGAGATGTAGGCGTCGTCCTGGAACAGCCGCAGCTTGCGCTCGACCTTCATGCTGATGCGGCTTGCCGTCGTGTTGGCGACACAGCCGTTCGCGTAGCGGATGCGCGCGTTGGCGATGTCGAGTTCGCCCGAGAACA